>CALXWC010000001.1 GCA_944392265.1 uncultured Alphaproteobacteria bacterium
GGCAAAAGACGGATCCCACCAACAAGAAGCTGAAACCATTTTTTGCTCACCGATTTTTAAATAATCTCGATTGTTGGAAGAAACTAAGCTTATTTCGGCTTGATATTTTTTCAAACAATCCGGATTAAGAATGCTTTCAGAAAAATTGACCGGCTTTAACATCATTTGCGACAAAAATTTGTTTTCTCCCGAACGCATTCTGATTGAAGCGATTTTTTCTTCACTAAACCTTTCCGGCCATGCAGAATGCCCATCTTTATCCAAAATCGGAATTTCTAACTTTTCAAAATTTAATAAAAACGGTTCTGTTTCCGGCTTTTTATCATCATAAGCAACCTGATAAATTGTATAAAAACTATGCGGTGTGCCGATGTATAACTGCATTCCCTCCGGCGTTAAAATATAATCCAGCTCTTCTAATTTTGCCCGCATATCTTCCCTTTTGGCCGAAGTATCCGAATTTCTCGGCACCTCCACATCATCACAAATAATTAAATCTGCGCGCAAGCCCGTTATGTTGGCGCCCAAGCCTTTTGCCAACATGGATGGATCTCTTAACTCTTGCGGCCTATTTATGGTAAATTGATCTGATGCCCATTGTTCAAGTTTTTGCGGTTTCAAAACTTTGGTCAGCGGATGCTGTTCAATTATGCGTTTTACGTTTCTTACCATTTTTTTGGCCAGAGCATGATCAGCCGCCATTACCAAAATTCTGGTCTCCGGACGATAATACAAAACCCAAGCGCAAAACAACCCCACTATGGTTGACTTGCCCGAATTTCGAAATGACATTAACAAGCCATATTTTTTTAAGTCATCCAAATATAGTTTCTCGAGCCATTTCAAAATTGTTTTTTGATGCTTGGGTATTTTTAAGTTTTGCATTTTCATCCATATAAATACAAAATTAAAAAAACTGATTTTGTTCAAATCAGTTTTCAGCATCTTCATCTTCCTCTTGTTTGGCCTCATTCAGCCAGTTTGAAAGCCAATCTTCTTTTTCAACCGTGGCAGAAGCATCCATATCTTCATCTTCTGTCCAGCGTGCAAGCTTCAATAATGTTTCAGCATGCACAACGGCTGCTTTGCATGCGCTGTGATGCGCACTAAATCCTTTAGCATCAACAGGCGCTTTGGTTTCTGAAAAATTTTCGTAACTTGTTATCACCTCCGAAATCTTTTGCGGTAAATATTTTTTTAGTTTTTGTTTTAACGATTTTAATGTTTTTATCTTTTTGGTCGGCATATCTTTAATCCCATAAAAAAAAGCTCCGATACGGAGCTTTGATTTAGATACACTACGAGCAAGTGATATTTTGCTTATAAATTAAAAAAAATCATTTGTCAAGACTTTTTTCCTACTATTTTTAGTTTTTTGTTAAAAATTTATATAATTGATATGGTGTAAACAGCCAAAACCTATGAATTCCTAAGACTCTTTTCACAAATTCAACACAACTAAAAGCTCCTAAAGGTGCAGCTTTGAGCTCTGATTGCTTAATTGCAACAGGCAAAATTTTTACATTATCCTTTTGTTTTAGATGAAAAATATAATCACATCCCATAATTGATGTATGCTTAAACACATAAAACTGATTCGACATAGGATTTAATTCTATTAAAAGTTGTGGATTTTTTCCTAACGAAAAAATCATATAACAATGCCTAAACCCTTTTTTTAAAAATTTTAGCCACCAAAGGCTTGTATTATCTACAAAAACAACATATGCATCTTGAACATATTCTTGCTTCAAACCACAATTATACATCTTCTTCCTCACAAAATTTTATAATATTTCAAGTAAACTTCAAAATTACTCAACCCTTCTTCCCAAAGGCGAACCTCACTCCTTTTTGCTCTTTTATCATACCATGGAGAAAGCTGTCTTTCGCCCCATTGTGTCATAACTCTTAAATGACGTTGGCTTAAATGATGCGCATGTTTCATCCTTTTAATTATTCGATAAATATCTGAAATTTCACAACATCTTGGTTTTCCACAATAATCTGTTCTGGAGCGTAATCCATCTCCTCTGGCTAATAAAGAATTACAAAACCAAAACCATACTTCTTCGGCTGTTTCAAACGGTTCATAATATTCCCTCATTTCCCTAATTTCCCCATAAACACAATTAACTAAATATTAACCACAATGATTTATACATATGGTTGTAGGAATTTCAACACAAAAAAGAATTGATTCCTATTTCATTTTAGGTTATGATGAGAAAAAATGCCTTAAACCCCTTTTCTGAAAGTAAAAAAATGAAATATGAAAATATTTGGAATGCTGTTGATAAGTTAGCTGAAAAGCACGGACTATCGCCTTCCGGTCTGGCTAAACGCGCCGGACTGGATGCCACAACTTTTAATAAAAGCAAAAGGCTTAGACCTGACGGCAAACAAAGATGGCCCTCCCTTGACAGCATTAATCGTTTGTTGGAAATCTTTGGCTTGTCTTTTGAACAATTTTACGCTCTTAGCTCTGATGAAGAAGAAAAAGAAAGCTCTTCTATTCCTTTTATTAAACTCTCTCAGCTCTTTGAACTTAACCAATCTAACGCTGAAGACTTACCTATGCAATCTTGGGCAAAAATTCTTTTTCCCGAGTTTAGAGAATCTTTATACGCTATCGAAATTGACTGCAATGAATTTGCCCCGATTTATCGCTTTGGAACGACAATGATTGTGGCACAAAATTCAGACATCAGAAAAGCTGATAGAATCCTGATATTTACTAAAGATAATCGTGTTTTGATTAAAGAGTTTGTCAGAAGAACTCCTTCTAAACTTGTGGTCACAGATGTGTATAACCCCGCAGATGATGAGGAAAATATTTTAATTTCTGATATTGTTCGTTTAAACAGAATCGTCTGGATTAGTCAATAGGAGCGTGTCTTGAATATTAAAAACTTTCTTAATCTGAGTGATAAAAAGTTAAAAGATTTGGAGAATAAATATAATATTCTTCCCTCAGAACATGAAATTGAGCAAATTAGCCTATCTTATGACAGAACTTGTTTAAAAGAAACCGCTAAAATTGCCAGACTACGCGCTCAGGAAAGAATCACAAAAAAAGCTGAAGCTAAGCTCGATGAAAAAAGAAAACAAGCTATAATGAATATGTTCATGAAAAGCAATTAAATTGCAGCTACGCTATTGCCAAAATTTGTTTTATGGCTTCTTCAGGTGTTTTGCTAAAGTCTATGCTGATGTTGTTGCCAATTTTGCAACTCTTGTTATCTTTGTCAAAAATACAAAAAGGTGTGGTAAACCAATCTTTATATTCTTTACTGTCATCTATATGAACGCTGATGCCGTGTTTTTGGCAATATTCACCTTTGGCTTTGTTCCATAAATCTTCAGGAACTTTATATTCTCCGTTTGGAAAATGTTCGACAGCGCCTTTGGCTTCATAAAAATCTAAAATTGCAAACATCTCATCATAATAAATATGATGTTCATTCAAATAACTTTGTACAACTTCATACGGGCCGCCGGTTATCACATATATTTTTATGCCCTGCTCTTTGGCAATTTGGCTGAACTTGGCAAAATAGTCAGGATATTTATCTATTATACCATGAAAATCCAGACCGATTTTTACCACCTTCTTATTCATCCTTATCTCCAAATATTGAAGAAAATAAATCTTTTAATGAACTCGGGCTTAATGCTGATAACGGATTGATACTGATATCCGGATTATCTAAGTTTCCACCAATTGTATAATTGGCAGCAAATACGGTTCCATCTTTTCCACTTAATAAATTACCGACAACCGGAATTCGGCCAATTAGGTTATTCAAGCTATATGCCGGAGCGATAACACCTTTTATACCTAGCTCTTCCGTATTGCGGTTAAAATCTCCGTTAATGGTAATGCCTATCACATTACCAAAAGCTTTTCCTTCATTAAAACTCAATATCTGATTTTGATATGTGAACGGCAAATCAAAATGAGAAAACGTTATGCCCTCTCCTCTTAACATATCTACCATTCCGCTAAATGAAGCTACTGTCAACAATTTGGCTAAGACAGGAGTATTTTGCATACTAAAATCTCTTATCTGACCATGACCGATAAACTTCTTAGATTTTTCTCTTTTACCATTAATGCTCAAACGACCAGACTTCATATTGTCTGACACTCGCAAAAACTTTAAGGCCGCACCGGCATCATTACTGTCTATGGACAACAAATATTCTTTATTTGGCCTTGGAGAATAATCAAGCTTAAGAAACTTTTTCTGAACCGTATCAAAATTACCGATTAAGTGCATTTCTTCTATTCCGACACCGTTGCGTAAAATGGCTGAACCGGCAAAATTTTTCATTGAAACGTACTCATTGGTCCACAAATTATTCACCGCAATAAAGATATCCGTATCGGTTACTTTTTCCAGCGCGTCTTCATCTTCTTTAACACCTGTATTTTTCTTTCCATCTGCCGTAACCGTCGGTTCATCTTTGGCAAAAAATTCAGACAAATCATAACTGTTACCTGAAACGGTAATCTTGATTTTTTGCTTCTTGGTATTTGCAAATTCTATTTTTGCTTTAGCATTTGTTTTGGGACCTTTGACCTCAGAAATATCAATCAGTTTTATTTTTCCATTTGCATCGACATCCATTTTGCCTAACAAATTAAAATCTTTTTTTACAAAACCAAAGCTTGAAACAGATTTTAATTTTCCTTGTTCAAAGTCTAAAGATATTTTGGCTTCTCCTTTTTCTGCCTTTCTTTTTCTTAATCCCAAGAATGAAAAATCAACATCTGCATTTTTCATATCTGCGACAATATCCGCTCTCAAGTTTTTATCATCAAATTTTGTAATAAGAGCATCAACAAAAACATCTCCGTCTATATAAGGCGCATTTACAAACTCGCTTGTAATTCCTGCTTGTTTTTTTACTTTTTCATCAAACTTAAAGCTTAAATTGTATTTGCTCTTATAAAGCTTATTGGCAAAATTTTCATTCCAAACCAATTTGACAGGAATATTATCTAACTTGGCATCTCCTTCAACCAACAAACCATTGTTGTCTACGACCAACTTTAGCTTAGATGCTTCCAAGGCTTTTTTATCAATGATATCGGGAATCTTAAAGTTTGAAATGTCTGAAACCACTTTAACCTTAACTTCTTCGGGAAGTAAATCTTGTTTGATTTCAAAATCCAAATTAAGTTTGGTTTTAGCATCTCCAGATAATGAATCAGGCTTAATTCCCATTTCGGTTGCATAATTTAAGGGCTTGTGATCAATTAAACGCAAAGCATCGGTCACACTTGATTCAACCTCTAAATCTATTTCGGCAAAGTTATTATATTTATTCAAATCATATAATCTTACATAGCCACCATTGACTAAAACATTGTCAGACACAGCCTTATCAAAGTCTATTTTAATTGTATCATTGCTGAAATATGCCGTACCATACATATTGGTCACGCGAGGCATTCCGGTCAGATAGTCTAATGAAACATCTGCAATATCGCCTTTACCATCAAGTTTTTGAAACTCTATTTTTTTGCTTTTTGGCATATATGCAAATTCAAAACTAAAGTTTGCATTTTTAATCTCTCCGCCAAATAAGCTTTCTTTACACCAATCCCAAGCATCTGCACCGGCATATCTTGGCCAATAATCATACAATTCATCAAACTTTAAGGCATCAATATGTGTGTTTAATTGTAATTTTATATTATTGCTTTGACCTTTGAGCAAAAAGTCTCTTAAACCATTAACATTAATGTCTACTTTTGCTTTTTGCGGACCTAAGTCAAAATCAGCCTGAGCGATGGTTAAATTATTTAAATCCGTGGTGATTTCACCTTCAAGCATCAATCCGTTAACCGTATAGTCAAAATCTTTACTTTCAGCAAAACGAACGACACCGCTTCCACCCTCAAATTGAAAACGAATCTTTTCTATGGCACTATCTAAAGCTTGCGTAATATCTTCTTTGTTTTTCAAAATCTCGGCAAAATTTATCAAAACATCTAACTTTCCGCTTAACGGAACATCCACATTCACCGGAAGTTCAGTTTTTTCTTCGGCCATAATATTTTCTAAAATATCATTTAAATAAACCTCAGAAAAATAAACCTGCGTTGCCAACTTATTTTTAAGGGGTCTGTATTCGGCATCCAAACCGATTGATGCTTCTCTGCCGTTATTTTTAATTAATGCATTAAATTTGCTTTCTATATTGGTGAAATTTCTTTCAAAATCATAATTCAAATCAGAAAAAATCCACTTTTTACCTAAATCAACCTCATGGATTTCTACTGAGGCATTTTTGATAGAAATATCATTAATATAGCTTTCCGGATATGTCTTATCTTCAGAGTTAAATCTTTCCAAAAACTCTTCAAAGCCATCAAAATAATATTTTAGTTTTTTCTGATTAACTTCTTCTTTATCTTTTTTTGTAACTCCGTAATTGTTAAAAACATATACTGTCGGGCTATCTACCTCAATTGAGCTTGGTGCAATCACACCTCTTAATAACGCTCTGATACTAAATGACAAGGCTGTCTTTGGAGCTGTGATACTGAAATGTCCGTCGGCTTTATTATATTTCACATTATTGGCAATAATCTTTAACGGCTTTATGGAACGAACAAGCTCAATATTCACGCTTTCAACATCCACTTGATAAGCGCTATCATCATGGTTAAGAGCTTTTACGATATATGGTTTCAAAAAAGGAACGGCAATGGGTCCGCGATATAATTGCCACAAAAACAATAGAAACAGTGCTAAAAATATAACACCGATAAAATCTACAATTTTGTGCAGACGATATGCCTTTGTTCCCATCTTTTTCATTTTATCCGACCTTTGCCGCCAATGAAGCTGCTAAAAACAAATCTATGTCTCCGTCTAATACGGCTTTTGTATCTGAGGTTTCAACCTCTGTTCTTAAATCTTTAACCAGTTTATAAGGTTGCAATACATATGAACGAATCTGGTATCCCCAACCATTATCACCTTGGTTTTCTCTCATTTCCTCGGCTTTTGCCTCGCGTTTTTTGAGCTCTATTTCATATAATCTGGCTTTGAGCATATTCCATGCTGCCTCTTTGTTTTGAAATTGAGATCTTTGCGTTTGGCACTGAACAACTATTCCTGTCGGAATATGCGTAATTCTGACCGCAGAATCCGTTTTATTAATATGTTGTCCGCCGGCACCCGAAGCTCTGTATGTATCTATACGACAATCTGCTTCATTGACCTCGATATTAATCGTATCATCAATCACAGGATATACGCCAACAGAAGCAAAACTGGTGTGTCTTCTGGCTCCGCTGTCAAACGGAGATATTCTGACCAAGCGGTGAACTCCGGTTTCAGACTTGAGCCAACCATAGGCATTATGCCCAATGATTTTGATAGTCACCGATTTTAAGCCGGCGACATCGCCCTCTTCTTCTTCAATATATTCCACCTTATATTTGTGCGCTTCTGCCCAACGGGTGTACATTCTAAGCAACATTTCTGCCCAATCTTGAGCTTCCGTTCCGCCACTTCCGGAGTGAATTTCTAAGAAAGTATCATTCTTATCCACCTCTCCTGATAAAAGGGCTTCCAACTCACCTCTTTTGGCTTGCTCTTTGAGTTTGGTTAACTGAGCCTCAACCTCGTTAAGCAAAGCCTCATCATTTTCCATATCGGCCAATTCTGCCAAATCTTTGCTTTCTTGCCAATTTTTTTCCATTTCTTGATAATAGTGTAAGCCATCTTCCAGATTGGTCTTTTCACTCATTAATTTTTGAGCTTTTTGCGGGTCATTCCACAAATTGGCATCAGATGCCAAAGCATTTAACTCTTCCAGACGCAAGACAGAGTTATCATAGTCAAAGAGACCTCCTTAGCAATTCTAAAGATTGCTTTATCTCATCTATCAAACTAACTATTTCTGCTCTCATACTTATCTCCGTCTTAATACTCTGTTCCCATGATGAAATCTCCTTCATCATTTGCCTGATAAGAATCATCATCAGGGATTTCTTCTGTACCGTCTTCCGTTGCAGATTGACCGTTTATCACTCTTTGTTTTTTCTTATCAAAAGAATAATCCGGTTTTAAGGCCTCAATGATAACGGTGGTATCTTGCGGTGTGGCCGGACGTCCCGTATCATAATTAATACGAACAAGTTTAATACCGGTCGGAATTCTAAACGGAATATCGGGCTGATTTTTCAAAGCCTCTTCCATAAAATTCTTAAATATCGGCAAGGCTGCAGATGCTCCGGTTTCAAATCTCCCCAAAGTTCTTGGAGAATCAAAGCCGACATATACGGCTACAACCAAATCAGGAGAAAATCCAACAAACCACGCATCTTGCGAATCATTAGATGTTCCGGTCTTTCCGCCCAAATGATGCTTGATTGATCTTAATCTGGCTGCTGTTCCTCTGACGGCAACACCTTCTAAGATGCTGGTCATTTGATATGCGCTCAATGGATCAACAATCTGTTCTCTGACATCTTCCAACTTTGGAATCTCTTGTCCTTCGCCCCAAGCATCCACGTTGCAATCTAAACATTCTCTCTTATCTTGTTTTAAGATATCTTGACCATATCTGTCTTGAATTTGTTCAACAAAATATGGCTGAATGTTTTTTCCGCCGTTGACGATAATGGCATAGGCTTTGGCTAAGTCAATTACTCTGGTTTCACCTGCGCCCAAAGACATGGACAACAAATGTGGCAAGTGATCATTAACACCCAATTTCTTAGCATATTCTGAAACTTTATCCATGCCTAAATCTTGCGCCAAACGAACGGTCATTAAGTTTTTAGATTTTTCAATTCCTTGACGCAATGTCATTAAACCATAAAATTTTTTAGAATAGTTATCGGGTTTCCACTTAGGTTTTCCGGGGCCTTGATCCAAAATAAACGGTGCATCCAAAATCAAGTCATTTGGAGAATAACCGTTATCTAAAGCCGCCAAATAAACAATCGGCTTAAAGGCTGAACCGGTTTGGCGATATGCCTGTGTGGCTCTATTGTACTGAGACTTTTCAAAATCATAACCACCAACGGCGGCCAAAACTTTTCCCGTATGCGGGTCTAAGGCGATTAAGGCGCCCTCAACATTTGGAATCTGTCTTAAATAAAAGCTATTTTCAGGCCAATTGTTGGCTTTTATTCTTTGCTCGGCAACGGGTTCTACCAAAATTATATCACCGGCACCCAAAACTTTTTCAACAGAATTCGGCTCATCTGTTATACCTTGATTTTTCAAGGTCTTTCTGGCCCATTTAACTAAAGCCAAAGGAATCTCGCCTTCTTTGCCGTCTTGGGTTTTGATAATTGCTTTATTGATATCTACTGACAAAACAACAGCCAATTGCCAATTTTCTTTGGCGCCTTTGGGCATATCCATCTTTTGTAATTCTTCCATATAATCTGCATTGATATCAATGTTTTTCAAAGCACCGCGATATCCGTGTTTAATATCATATTCTTCAACACCTTTTCTAAACACTTGCGTTGCTATTTTTTGCAGTTTCGGGTCAACGGTTGTTCTGATGATTAAACCACCTTCATACAAAGCTTCTTTGCCGAATTTTTCACTCACTTCACGGCGAACTTCTTCACTGAAATATTCAGCATCATCAATAAACTGCTTGTTTCTATTGATTGTTTTAAGAGGTTTGCTCTTGGCTATTTCGGCTTCTTCTTCCGTGATATAGCCTTCTTCAAACATCCTATCAATTACCCAGTTTCTGCGTGCAACCGCAGCATCGTGTTTTTTTACCGGGTGATAGTTATTCGGTCCTTTAGGCAAAGCTGCCAAATAAGCCATTTCTTCAATTTCAAGCTTGTCTAGAGGTTTGCCGAAATAATTTAAGGCTGCGGCAGCCACACCATAAGAACGGTTGCCCAAATATATTTCATTTAAGTACAACTCTAAAATATGATCTTTGGTGAATGCTTGTTCCATACGCATTGCCAAAATTGCTTCTTTAATTTTTCTTGTATAAGAAAGCTCTGAAGACAGCAAAAAGTTTTTGGCAACTTGTTGCGTGATTGTGGAAGCTCCGGCAGGACGTCTGCCTGAACCTAAATTTTTAAGGTTACTGACAATGGCTCTGGCAATGCCGAAAAAGTCAACGCCTGCATGATGATAAAAGTTTTTGTCTTCAGCTGAAATAAAAGCTTGTTTTACTTTTTCAGGCATTTTATCTACCGGAACAAACAAGCGTTTTTCACTGGCATATTCTTTTAAAAGCTGACCGTCTCCGGCGTATAAACGAGTGGTAACAGCCGGTTCGTATTTAGCTAATTGGTGATAATCAGGTAATTGCTCTGCATATTCCCATAATGAGCTAATGATTAAAACAAAAGCTATAACCGCAAAGAAAAAAAACGTACTGATTAAAGACGAGAGAGTTTTGAGCATTTGACCCCTTTTATATTTATCGATAAATGATTGTGTATACGTATGTTTTGAATATATAAAACATTTTATATAAAAAGCAAAAAAAAATTTGCAACTTATACAAAGCTAAGAATTTTTAGAAAACTGAGGCGTGTTGCATATTGTCAAAGTATCTGTCAATTGCCTTGACAGTTGCTTCGCCCAACTTTTTGCGATATGATTTTTGTTGTAATTGTTTTTCTTCTTGTCTGTTGGATAAATATCCGATTTCAAGCAATACAGCCGGAACATCAGGACCTTTCAAAACAGCAAATCCGGCAAAACGGTGCGTGTTTGATACCAATTTTACCTTCTTTTTCATTTCTTGAACCATGAAGCCGGCAAATTCGGAAGAACGGTTCATTGTTTCTCTTTGAGCAAGGTTAATCAAAACATCGGAAACTTCTTTTGAATGTTGTCCTAAATCCAAACCGGAAATCACATCCGCTTTATTTTCTCTTTCAGCCAAAGCGGCTGCTTCCTTATCTGATGCGGTTTCAGACAAAGTGTATACGGACAAACCTTTGGCACTTCTGTTTTTGGCGCTGTCTGCATGGATGGACATAAACAAATCTGCGTTATAACGACGTGCTATTTTTATACGGTCGCGAAGCGGAATAAATTTATCCGTACTGCGGGTCAAATAAACTTTATATTTTCCGGTCTTATCCAAAAGAGCCTTTAACTCTTTGCTCATGGCAAGAGTGATGTTTTTTTCATAAACACCGGAATATCCGATTGCTCCGGGGTCATGTCCGCCATGTCCGGGGTCAAGAACAATTATTTTTTTCTGATTGGTATTTTCTTTGATATATTGCTTTTGTTTTGAAGCTTTTTCAGCTACTTTACTTTCTTTATAATTATCATTAGTCAAAGCATGAGAACTTCCCAATCTGGATGAAAATTCTCTTTCTGAAACAAGTTCTAAATCAATCACAAAGCGCCAACCGAAACTACTTTGCGGCGGCAACAAAAATGCTTTTTTTATAATAACCGGCTTTTTTAAATTAAAAGCTATTCTAACGTCATCAACGCCCACTGTCCCCAATCTGGGGTTGCTCAAAAACGTATTTTGATTGAGTTGGTTGACGATTTTGGGGTTAACTTTGACATTTTGCGTATCAATAATCAATCTTTTGGGATCGCTTAACAAAAAGACTTTGTAGTCAAAGCTTGAGGTAGAATCAAAAACCAAACGAATATTTCCCACCCCTTGGCCGATACGCAAAGAATTAATATTAGCAAAAGCTTCTGATGAAAATGAAAAGCATTGGAACGCAACAAAACATATTGCCAACAGTAATCGGCAACATATGTTTTTTAGTTTATGTCCGTATGTTTGTTTCATTTCAATCATTTTCCTTAAGGTTGATTTAGTATAATCGAGGACTTATTACTAATCTCTTAAAAAAATATAGCAACATTTAAATAAATAGTTGTTGAGTTTTAAAAGAATTCGTATATTTTATGAGTGTCAAACGTAATAAACCTGATGCCCAAAGTAATCAACAAATAATTAAAGCGGCTATTTATAAATTTTATGTTTGGCTGAAATGAAAAGTTTTTACCGGATTTGTTCCTTTTGTAAAACCTTTTGAGAAAAGCATTGAGAGTTTGGTTTTACAATTAAAGATTATTTTTTATGTGACGGTCTTGGTTACCGTTTGTGACGTTAAGTCGGTCATCAGATGAAAAATCTTCGCGGACTCTATCCGGTGATGGATAATTTTTGCCGTATTCGTACGGCACACGGACGGAGTTATTATATGATTAAAAGAATGCTGATTGACAGCACTCAAGATGAAGAAACAAGAGTTGTTGTTATTAATGGAAACAAGCTTGAAGAAGCTGAGTTTGAAACCAGCCACAGAAAACAAATCAAAGGAAATATTTATTTGGCAAAAGTAATGAGGGTTGAACCATCATTACAAGCTTGCTTTGTTGATTATGGCGGAAACAAACACGGCTTTTTGGCTTTCGGGGAAATTCATCCTGATTATTATAATTTGCCTCAAGAGCAAATTGATGCCATTGACAAAGAAGTTAATGAGATTATTGAAGCTAAAAAACAAGCTCTTAAAGAAAGAGAAGCAGAAAGAGAACGTATTCGCGCTGAAAAAGCTGCCGCTTATGCCAGAAAATTGGCTGAACAGGCCAAAGCTGAAGCAGAGGCTCAAGCTATGGCTCAAGAAGGCGAATCTGAAAATATTGAAAATAAATCAGATGATATTGTTCAAGAGAATCCTTTAGCTGATGAAACCCAACCTTCTTTAGAAGCAAAAGCTCAAAACGAATCTATTGAAGCTCAAAACATTGAAGAAGCTGTTGAGCCTGTTTCAGAAAACGATGCTAACATCAAAGCTGAAGAAGAAAAATCTGTTGAAGCAGAAAACACACAAGAAGCTGAAAACAATGCTGAGCAAGCTTCTGCCGAAAAAACAGAGAAAAAGACACGTCGCAAAAAAACACCTGCTCAAAAATTAGAAGAAGCCGAAGAAAAAATTACGGATGAAGAAATTGCCGCTGAAGTTGAAGAAGCAGGCAAAAAGCACCCGTTGAAAAAACGTGCCGCTAAAAAAAGAATCCGTAAGAAAAAAGAAGAATTAAAAGTTTTGGCTGAAGAATCTGATTTGGGTGAAGAAAAAGTATCTCAAGACATTAATTCTGATGAAACTGATGATAATACAGCCGAGAACGAATCTGAATCGGCATATTATGCTAAAGAACCTCAATCTTCTTTTGCATCTGATGACAATGATGATTTGGATAATGACCAAGATGATGAAGATGACGAACAAGAAGTTGATTTTGAATTGCAAAGAAAACTCTTGAGAGCCAGAAAACTTTATCATAACAGCAAAATTCAAGATGTGATTAAAGAAGGCCAAATTTTACTTATTCAAGTAGTTAAGGAAGAACGCGGAAACAAAGGTGCCGCTTTGACAACTTATCTTTCTTTGGCCGGTCGTTATTGCGTTTTGATGCCAAACCGTATTAAAAGCGGCGGCGTATCCAGAAAAATTACCAATGTTGCTGACCGCAAACGTTTGAAAGCCATTGTTAAAGAACTTCCGTTAACTACGGATATGTCTTTGATTGTAAGAACTGCCGGTGAAGAAAAAACTAAAGCAGATATCGTCAGAGACTATAACTATCTTATCCGTAGCTGGAATCTTATTCGTTTATCTGCTCTTAAGAACAAAGCTCCATGTATGATTCATGAAGAAGGTAATTTGATTAAGAGAGCATTACGCGATATTTACACCAAAGATATATCTGAGGTTTTGGTTGCCGGTGAAGAAGGATATAAAGTGGCAAAGAACTTTGTTCGTATTCTTTCTCCGCACAGTGTTAAGAAAATTAAATTTTATCGTAATGACGATATGCCTTTGTTCCAAAGATTTCAGGTTGAAGGACAGCTCGATAAACTCCATGAAGCAACTGCTCAGCTTGAATCCGGCGGATATTTGGTTATTAACCCGACAGAGGCTTTGGTTTCTATTGACGTTAACTCAGGTCGTGCTACCAAGGAAAAAGATTTGGAAGAAACCGCTCTTAAAACCAACTTGGAAGCTTGCGATGAAATTGCTCGTCAGTTGCGTTTGAGAAACTTAGCTGGTTTGGTTGTTGTGGACTTTATTGATATGGAAGATCCGGCAAATAACCATGCTGTTGAAAAAAGAATGAAAGAAGCTTTGAAAAAAGACCGTTCTCGCATCCAAATTGCAAAAATGAGTTGCTTTGGATTGCTGGAAATTTCTCGTCAGAGAATGCACTCTTCTTTCATGGAAAGCAATTATCAAGTTTGCCCTTATTGCCAAGGCCAAGGTATGGTCAGAACCTTAGAGTCAAGCACCATCTTTGTTTTGAGAGGTATTGAAGAAGAAGGTATCAGAAATCGTTCTTCTCAGATTAATGTATTTGTTCCGGATAATATTGCTATTCACCTCTTGAACCACAAGAGACAAACCTTGCTCGATTTGGAACAAAAATATAAGATGAACATTATTATTTCTGCTGATAATACCATCAAGAATATTAATGATTATCGTATTGAAAAGGTTAAAGCTGTTCAAACTCAAGAAGAAAATGTTAAAGAAGAAAACAACAACAACTTTGACATTGATGAAGAATATATTGATGAGCAAAATCAGGAAGAATTTGATGATGTGAATGCTTCTGAGGCTAATGAAGAAAAATATCAAAGAAAAGATAATCGTCGTCGCCGCGACAGAAGAGATCGCAGAAACCGCCGCGGTCGTGATCGTAGAAGAAACAATCAAGATTTTGATGACAATAAAAATCAAGCTTCTTCTGATGCTCAAAATTCTAATGAGCCGGTAATTTTGTATGACAGCCATAATAATGCTCCTGAAGAGAAATCTGACGAAGCTGAAAAAAAAACAAAAAAAACCGCATGGTGGAAGAAATTAATCAAAAGCTAGCCTCATGAGAAAGTGTTTTGAAATAAAAAAACTAATTGGTCAGTTTTTACTGCCATTAGTTTTTTTATTTTTATATAGTTCAAATGCTTATTCTTTGAGCTTGATTTCTGACGAAGAAACTGAAATCTTTTTGCAAAAGATTATTCAGCCCATATTTAAAACCGCTCAAATTCCATATGACAGAAACAAAGTTTTTTTGGTTGATGATAATTCATTAAACGCTTTTGTCAGCGACGGTAACTTTCTTTTTATTAATACGGGAACAATTATGGCTGCTGATACACCTGATGAATTGCGCGGTGTTTTGGCTCATGAAACGGGACATATTTTAGGCGGACATCTTATATCACAAAAAATATTTGAACAAGAATTGCAAAAAGTAAATATTGCTTCTTTGCTTTTGGCCGGTGGTGCAGCTGCTGCAAGCGGTGACGGAAATGTGGCGGCGGCAATTGCTTTGGGCGGACAATCTTCTATGATGAACAGATATTTTCAATATCGGACCGAACAAGAAAGAAGTGCCGATGAAAGCGCCATAAATTTGCTTAGACAAATGAATTATTCTTCTGCCGGATTATATTCTTTTATGAAAAAAATTCAGAAAAATAATCAGATGAGCGGGGTTGAAGAAATGCCTTATTTCAGAACACACCCGGTTACTCAAGAACGCTTGGCTTTCTTAAAGAACAATCTTTCACAATCAAAAGCGAAATCTGATCCTTTGCAGAACGATTTTTTGAAAGTAAAGGCTAAGCTCATTGCTTTTCTTTCTTCTCCAAAAAAGACCTTACAATTATATCCCATCACCAAAAATGATGAAGCATCTCTTTATGCGCAATCTATTGCTTTTTTTAAAAAGCTTGACCAAGAAAACGCTATGCTTCGACTAAATACTTTGATATCTCAGCATCCAAACAATCCGTATTATAAAGAACTAAAAGCACAAATTTATATGGAAACCGGACAGCCCGAAAAAGCCAAAGAAGCATATCTGGAAGCCTTAGAAACAAAACCCAACTCTAATTTGTTTAAGATTTCATATGCTCAGGCAGCTCTTGAAACCTCTCCAACACCTCAAGAACTAAAGAAAATCACCGTCTTTTTAAACCAAGCCTCAATTGAAACTAACATTCCGTTAGTTTGGATGTTGCTTTCCAGAGCGTATGGACTGCAAAATAAAAACGATTATGCTCAATACTGTGCAGCTGAATATAACTTTAGAATCAATCAAAATAAAATAGCTGAAAAACAATTAAGCTTAGCTAAAAAGAATGCCTCATCATCTCAACTATTGCTTAAAATTTCTGATTTAGAGCAACGTTTGAAAAATAAGCAAAGACCTAATTTTTAAGATATGGCCATTTTCCTTTGAGCAAGTTTTTTATACCGGTTAAGGGTTCTCCTGCTTGAGCTTCATATATCCAATAATTAGACATAACTCGCTCTACATAAATCCTGGTTTCTTGCGCCGGAATGATTTCTATAAATAATAATGGGTCATTGTTAAACTTAACCTTTTTTTCCCATTTTAATAAATTTCCTGGGCCTGCATTATAAGCCACCATCATATAAAACAAATTGCCATTTATATAATCTTTATCTGCCAAATATTGAAGATAATCTTGACCTAATTGCAGATTATATGAGGTATTATATAAAATATCTTTATTTCTCTTAATTCGTCCATCTTTACTGATATGATGTGCCGTACTTGGTAACAACTGCATCAACCCTCTTGCTCCGGCATGACTTTTGGCTTTTGCGTCGAAAGAAGACTCTTGTCTAATAAATGCCAATGCCAGATTTTTATCGATCGTCCAGCCTTTTTTAGGTTTCAATTTAGGTTGCGGATAGACTAATATATCATAAGAAATTTGATTTTTATCATCCTCAAGAGCTTTGGCAATAAGCATGGCTACTTTATGCATTTTGTATTGATGCGCCATAAACATTGCCACTTCTTGCTGTTGTCTGTTCATTTTTTTGTATGAATTTAATAATTCTTTTTCAGCTAATTCTTTTTGTTTGGCATCAACCAACAATACAACCCTTGATAATACTTTTGAAGATAATATCACATTGACATAATCTGGTTTGGAAAAATCATTTTCAAATGAAGAAATTGTCCAATCATAAGTGATTGGTTTATCTAAACGATATGTGCCCAAAATGCCGTAGAAGGTTCTTTTATACTTGGCTGATTCTTGCAACATGGCATAAGCTTTTTGTTTGTTTCCTAACCTGTCATAAGCTCTAAATGCCCAATATGCTCCGGCAGAAAGCATCCACTCATCTTTAGTTTGTGTTTTGGCAATACTCTCAAAATATTTGGCTGCATTTTTATATTGTTTTAATTGCCAAGAAGCCAATCCTGCAATCCATGCAGAAGAAGCTTGTTTGGAGCGTTTATAAGATTTTTCAGCCCATTCGAAAGCCAATTTGTTATAACCATCAGTTAAATATTTCATGGCCAATGTGGTGCCAAGAGAATCTAAATCTTTGTTTTTTACCAAAATTTTGAAGCGTTTGTTTTGCAAAACCGTTTTTGCAACTTTGGTTTTGCCTTTATTTATGGCTTTACGAAACTTGTTATATGAGTTTAAGACAAAGCGTCTATCAGCCATGCTCATTTTTTCTAAATTTGTGTTTGGCATGGCGCGGTGATATTTCAGCGGCGGATAAACCTTTTTAGTCTTTACATAATACAGATTTTTGATTTTTGCAGCTTGAGGATAATCAGGATAATTCAGCAACCAACTGTTTAATTCTTCAGCTGTTGTCTTATAGCTTTGAGATAAATATTTTTGTGCCAACACATGTCCAAGTAAAGCATTACTTTTTAATTTTTTTATTTCTTTATCGGAATCTTGTATTCGCTCTTGTTTTATATTGCGGAAAATATGCTTATAAATTTTTATATCTTTTGCGGTTATATCAGAATGTTCATATATTCTTTGAGCAACATCAGATGTAATAATATCTGTCTTTCCGGCCCAAGCCTGATTGACAGATATTACACCTCCTAAAAAGAATAAAATTCTGATTATATTTTTCATCACTTACGATTCTTTGTAAGCCAACGAATTTTTCCAGCACAAGCTTCTTGTGACATTCCTTTAACGCGGCATCTGTTAACTATAATATTAGGAAGCTGGTCTAATTGGTAACACCCCGGACCAATGAGCATATAGTCCAAGTATATCTCTGAATTTGGATTTACATCATTAAAGCTTAGGTTTGCCATGGCATTTTGCGGCCAAACCAACTTCACGCTTACATTTGAAATCTTTTTATTCAATCCGTTTGCCGTAATAAAACGTACTCTACATGTTGTTCCCAATGTTGCAGAACGGCTCATTCGAACAGCATTTATATACATAAAAATATTAGCATCATCTTCCTTCACATCTGCAGACATAAAGCCTGTTGTACCTCTTGGAGACCCATCATCTGTAGGTGGCATATCAAATACAGAATTAAATTTCATAGCCCCATTTTCAAAACGAAAATCAGCTTCATCAAATTTTTTCTGTAAAATAGCTTTTTCTTCTTCAGTCATCTTCAAATCATCATCAGCTGTCGTTGCCTTATCTTGAGTTGTTGTATTTTTTACAGCGGATGCCTTAGAAGTCGTTTTTTCTTGAAATTTTGTGTCAGAAGAAGATGTTCCCCACATTTGTGCAACTGCAGGAGCCGAAAAAATATATAAATATGAAACTAATATTAAAAAGAATTTCATCCGTTTTTTCCTATTGCATGGTTTTTAATGTTGCTGTAATGGAGTTAACTGCACCTAAAGCACTATTATAAACTTCATCCAGTTCTTTTTTCTCTATTTCATTTTCTTCTTCAATTTGTTTTTTCTTATCATCATAAGAAATAGGTTTAAAGTCTGTATAATAATCCCCCTCATTTGGGCTAATGTATCTTAACATATCTTGACAAACTCCGGCAGAAGCTTCCGTATTTTGGGCTGAATATAAGCAAGATAAAACTTTTATTTCAGGTTTTTGCATCAACAAAAAGCATCTGTCTGTTTGAACATTTTGCTTTAAACTTACTTGTTTGGATGGTGCCAATGGTGGAACAGAAAAGCTACTAAGGATTGACTTTGTTGTATATTCTTCTGTTTTTGATTTTCCATATCCTGAAATTTTGGATTTTTTATCAACGACCTTTTCTTGTTTTTCTTTTTGGATTTGTTCTTCAATGACTTCATCCAACCATTGCAATTCCATAGATAAATCGGAAATCATGTTGGTTGAACGGTTAAAAAAAGTAATACTATAATCACAAGAAACAACCTTATCATTATCTTTGACGGGGGCAATATCATGGATTTTATAAATTACTTCTTGTTTGTTATATTGGGCCAAAGCCATTGACGGAAATAAAGCAACGCTTAACAAACTCAAAAAAACACTTTTTTTCATTTTATTATCCTTAAAAATATTTATCTGTTTTTATATTATACGCTCTAAATTAATTTACCAATGAAATTTAAAAATAATAACAACTAAAATTCTAATCTTATGCCTTTTTATCTTCTTCCATTTGACTTTTTAATCTTAATAAATCTACCCATGCCTTAGCCTTTTGACCTGCATTTCGCAATAAATACGCAGGGTGAAAACTAGCTAAAGTTTTTATCTTTTGAGTATCATTTATGCAATATTCCAACCAACGGCCTCTTAATTTTGATATGGGGTCGGGAATATCCAATAATGCATTAGCAGCACTAGCACCAAGCAAGAAAATATATTCTGGCTGGATTAACTCTATTTGTCTTTTTAAGAAAGGAAGACAAACCGCAACTTCGCCATCCGTAGGTGTTCTGTTTCCAGGTGGTCTCCAGGGCAAAACATTTGTTATGTAACATTCTTCACGCTTAAAACCAACTGCTTCAATCATTTTATCTAACAATTGACCTGATCTACCGACAAAAGGACGACCTGCTCTGTCTTCATCTGCGCCGGGGGCTTCTCCGATGAACATAACTTTTGCATGCTCATCTCCCTCTCCAAAAACCATATTGCTTGCCGTTAATTTTAAGGCACAACCATCAAAGCCAGATAACACTTCTTTTAAGTCTTGAAGAGTCTGAGCTTTAGCACAGATATCTCTTGCTGATTGACAAGCATTTTGCATGGCCTGTGCCAACTCTGTGGTGGCTTTTCTTAACGGTTGAGAAGAAGGTGTTGATATTTCTTTGCGAATCTGAGTAAGTTGTGATAAAGCCGGAGCAGAATTTTCTTTTTGAATTGCTTCAAACGGAGAATCGCCGGCAATCTCTTCAACGCCGGCCATGATATACCACTCTAAAAGCTCTTTTATTTCTTCATTTTGCATCATTAGAATGCTTGCTTCCTCAGAATCTATAATTTTTTTAGCTTTATTTTATTTAAGATAAAACATTTTTCAATAATTTTAATTTTGTTAATGTTTTATTGTGATATATTATAAAATCTTATTGAATACAAATAAAAAAATATATAAACTGTTTCTAGTTTTTTAAAATTTGAGATGAGCTATGTCTAAGTTTAAATATATTTTACTTTTAACAACCAGTATTTGCTTGTTTAACTCCTGTGTTAATCATAAGGATACATCTATAGCTCTTCCTAATCAAAATTATGTTGAAAATCAGCCTCACAGTTATGGCGCTTATATTGCCGGTCGTGTTGCTCACTTAAGAAGCGATTTTAATAATGCTGCTGATTATTACATTCAAGCTTTGAAAAAAGATCCTAATAACATAGAACTTTTGAACAGCGTATATTTGATTTTAACATCTCAAGGTCGTATCGACGAAGCTGCAACTTATGCAAAGCAAGCTATTAAGCTTGGTGAGAAAAACAATTTTGCTTATATCATTATTGCAGCTGACCAAATAAAAAAACAAAAATATAAAGACGCTCAAAAAACCATGAAAAATACTCAAGGAGTTATTTATAACGACTTTATTTCTCCTTTGGTGTTGGCTTGGATCTATACTGGTGAAGGCAAAAAAGATAAAGCTATTGAAGCTTTAGAGGTTATCAAAAAAGAAAAATCATTGCGTGCCTTATATTATTTTCAGACAGGTATGATTTATGACTATTTCGGTGATAATAAAAATGCTGCGAAGAACTACGAAGTTATTGTTAAAGAAGAAAAACTCGAGATGTCTTTCCGCGCATTGCAGATTATTTGCAACTTCTATATTCGTAACAATCAAAAAACTAAGGCCGTAAATTTGGTCAGAAAATATGCCGATGACCGCACTTTAGCAGATATGATGAAGCGTTTGCAAAACAGTGTGGCCTTTGCCACCCCTAAAAATGCCAAAAAATTGCTCACAAATCCGGCAGAAGGTGTTGCCGAAGCTTTCTTCAGCATTGCAGCTACCTTGCGTCAAGGAGAAGCCGGTGTGGATTTGGCACATATGTTCATCAGCTTGGCTATTTATGAAAATCAAGATTATGATTTAGCTCGCTTGCTCTTGGCCGATATTTTGGAAAGCAGAGAAATGTTTGCCGAAGCAAACGCTCAATATGACGCTATTGATAAAAACAAAGAGTCTTATTACACCGCACAATTAAGAAAAGCAAACAACCTCGTGCAAATGAATGATTATGACGGGGCAGAACTTTTGATGAAGTCTTTAACTTTGGAAAGCAACAACCCTCAGCTTTATTTAGACTTAGGCGACGTGCTTCGTCTTAACGGCAATCAAAATGAAGCTATTGAATATTATACAAAAGCCATTGATGCCACTCAAAATACAAATCCGAACAAGTGGGTTCTTTATTATGCCAGAGGTATTTCCTATGAACAAAACAACCAATGGAATTTGGCTGAAAAAGACTTTCAGAAAGCACTTACTTTAAGTCAGAAACATTATGCTGTCTTAAATTATCTCGGATATAGTTGGATTACGCGCGGGGAAAACACCGAACTTGCTTTTTCAATGTTAGTTGATGCTTATAATCAAGCGCCTCAAGACGGTAATGTGGCAGATAGCTTAGGTTGGGCTTTTTATCGTCTCGGAAAATATGATTACGCGGTTTTCTATTTGGAAAAAGCTACGGAAACAGAGGCTGCGAACCCTATTATCTGCGACCATTTGGGTGATGCTTATTGGATGGCCGGACGCAAAAATGAAGCCAGATTTCAGTGGCAACATGCATTAGCTTTGAAAGATGAAGAAAACAAACTTAACCCTGATGAAGTCAGAGCTAAAATCCAAACAGGTGAAGTGTTTAACAAGCCATTGACTTATAATGCGCAGACTATTCAAGAAACAATTGATTTGATTTCTACCGAAGACTAAATTAGTTTTTCTTCTTGTGCTTTTATTAAAGCTTGCGTTCTGTTGGTCGCTTTAAGTGCTTTGAGTAATGCATTAATATGCAATTTAACGGTGGCTTCGGTTATTCCCATTTCAAAGGCAATTTGCTTATTAGACAAGCCTTGAGCAATATAGCTCAAGACTTGTTTTTGTCTTGCTGTCAGAGAAGCTCCTTCCGGCAAACCTTCCTCTCCTTTTTTATGATTTTGTTTTAAAATAATTTCAGGAAGGTAAATTCCGCCTTCTAATACAAATTTTATTGCCGCCAGCAAAATTTTTGTCTCTGTTCTTTTGCTGATATAACCATTAATTCCATAGCTCATCGCTTTTTTGATGGTTCTGACATCTTCAGTGGCTGATATGACCAAGATTTTGGTTTGAGGCGCCTCTTCTTTAATTTTTGCCAAACCTTTTTCCCAGAGCATATCGGGCATATCTAAATCTAAAATAAGCAAATCTAAATCAGGATGAGATTTGATCTCTTCAAGAGTGGACGTATAATCTTGTGCAAAACAAAGCTCCGGATTTTTGCTTATTTTTTGCAGGCTTAATTCTAATCCATCTCTAAAAAGCATATGGTCATCGGCAATTAAAATTTTCATTTTTTCCTCTTTTTTGAAAATATATAATCTCTGCCGTTTTATTTTAAAGGCTCTAACTCAATATATTCAACACCGGCTTCTTCAAACATCTGACGAGAATATTCTAACTTATCACGCCATGTGGCATCTTTAATATCGTTTCTTTTTTCCAAAGGATTGGTTACAACCATCTTTATTCCAGATTGGATTATGGCACGCGCACAATCTGTGCATGGTGTGTGTGTGGCATATAAGACACAACCTTTTAAGGATGTTCCGGTTAAGCATGCATTATAGATGGCGTTTCTTTCCGCATGTTCAAAAAAGTCATATTTGGTCGGGCGTTCCATTCTTTCAGGTTTATCATCATCCACACCTCTGACCAAACCATTGTATCCGGTGGCTCTGATTTCTCTATCAGGTCCTACAACAACGGCTCCGGTTTTGGTGGAGGTATCTTTTGACCATGAAGCTACCAAAAAAGCCACTTCCATAAATCTTCTATGCCATTTTTCTGAAAACATCTTTTGTATCTCCTTTATTTTTTTTCAATTTTAATAAGATTATTTTTATATACAAGATTTTTTCTTTTGTTATAAAACAAAAGCCTTGAAGATTTTTATCTTCAAGGCTTTTAGAGTTTACTTTGATTGGGCAATAAATTTTCTTATACAATTTACCAATCCGATTGTGGCGAAAATTATTATAACAACGCCTATGGCGCCGACGTATAATCTCGACACAATCTCTAAATAAGCTGCGCTCCAAACTATTGCATTGCCAACAAATGCCATGGCATAGAAAAAATTTTCCTCTTTATTTAAGGGAGATGTTTCATGGAAATACTTCAGAGCGGAAAAGGCCGCAATGAATACAGATAAAACAATTACGATTATTCTTGTAATATCTGTCCATACATTGCAAACATTTAATATAATTGCAACTGTATTAATCAGAATTACACTCCTAAATAAAGCCTCACCATAGCTTTTTAAAAATTTTTTTGTTTCCATATTGTTTTTTATTTGTCATTTATTAATTTCTTTTGGACTATTGCCCTTACAAATGGCAAAAAAGCCAATAAAAATATATAGATAATTATGACCAGAACAAGTCCCAGCATACTATCTATAAAGAAAAGTGAACACAAATAGCTCATGAGCGTACATGTCCAATATATCCAGAAATCTGTTTTAATGAGGTAAAAACCACATAAAAAAGCAGATATTGAGGCTAAAATCTCGGTTCCGAAATAACCTTTTATTATTTCATTATCATATTCACTTTGATAAAAACGACAAACTGTTATACATAACAGAAACAAAACAGCAGCCATATAGATATAACTATTTAGGCTAACCCTTTTAAAAAATCTTTTTGCTTTCATAATTCTTATATTAATAATTTTTGTTTGTGTTCTTATAACACTTTTTTTAAGCGGAATCAACAAAAAAACCCGAAGATTTTTATCTTCAGGTTTTTTACTATTATTCTGAAATCACTACCCAGCACACCGCCAAAAATCCTATTGACGCACCGACTTTGGTTATGGTGTCTTTTGTTTCTGCATCAACCGGCAGGAAAAACGCAACCGAATAGATGATTAAGCCCAAATACAAAAGAAGGTATCGTCTGGCTTCAAGCATGATGTTTTTTTCTTGACCGACAAGATACCCTTCATCCTTTGATTTTCTTTTGATTTTGCTATAAGTAAGAAGGGTTTGACCAAACATGATTGCTGATACCACGAGCAAGATAATCCATAGGACAACTGAATTAGTGCCAAAAAAGTTTTGTACACAAACAGCCCAAAGGATGATTACCAGTCCGAGTTTTTCTAATTTTGCACTGTCTTTTGTTTCCATAATCTTTAGTTTTAATAGTTACACAATAATTTAACTGTATTTTCAGAGTATTTTTTTTTACACATATGTCAAGAAAAAAACAGAATTTTTTGCGCTTACTCTTGACATTCGGCTTTAAATACCCCACTTTATAGCCAGAACTATTTTTAATTTATTAGGAGAAAAAAATGAGTGCTATTGTAGATATTCACGCTAGAGAAATTATTGACTCTCGTGGTAATCCAACTGTTGAAGCCGATGTTGTTTTGCAAAGCGGTGCTTTTGGTCGTGCTGCCGTTCCGTCCGGTGCTTCAACAGGTGTTCACGAAGCTGTTGAATTGCGTGATGGCGATAAAAAACGTTTTGGCGGTAAAGGTGTTTTGAAAGCCGTTGAAAATGTTAATGATAAAATTTATGACGCTTTGGCCGGTTTGGACGCTGATGACCAAATTGCTATTGACCAAGCCATGATTGATCTTGATGGCACCGAAAATAAAGGTAAACTCGGCGCTAACGCTATTCTCGCCGTTTCTTTGGCTGTTGCTAAAGCTCAAGCTGAAGAAGCCGGTCTTCCTTTGTATCGTTACTTGGGCGGCACTATGGCTCGCACATTGCCTGTTCCGATGATGAACATCTTGAACGGTGGTAAACACGCTGATAACCCAATCGATATTCAAGAATTTATGATTATGCCGGTTTCTGCTAATTCTGTTCGTGAAGCTATCCGTATGGGTGCTGAAATCTTCCACACATTGCAAAAGAATTTGAAAGCTGCCGGCCACAACACCAACGTTGGTGATGAAGGTGGTTTTGCTCCAAACCTCAAATCTGCTGAAGAAGCTTTGACTTTCATTGTTGATGCCATTAAAGCTGCCGGCTTCAAACCGGGTGAAGATGTTGTTCTTGCCATGGATGCCGCTTCTTCCGAATTCTATGAAAACGGTAAATATGAAATGAAGGGCGAAGGCAAATCTTATACCAATGCTCAAATGGTTGAATTCTACAAAGATTTGTGCGCTAAATTCCCAATCTTCTCTATTGAAGACGGTATGGCTGAAGATGACTGGGAAGGTTGGAAAATGTTGACCGAAGCTTTGGGCGACAAAATCCAACTCGTTGGTGATGACTTGTTCGTTACTAACCCAAAACGTTTGGCTATGGGTATTGAAAAAGGCGTTGCTAACTCAATTTTGGTTAAAGTTAACCAAATCGGTACATTAACAGAAACCATGAAAGCAGTTGATTTGGCTCAACGCAACAAATATACCGCTGTTTTGTCTCACCGTTCAGGTGAAACAGAAGATGCAACAATCGCTGATATCGCTGTTGCTACAAACTGCGGTCAAATCAAAACAGGTTCTATGTCAAGAACAGACCGTATGGCTAAATACAACCAACTCATCCGTATTGAAGAAGAATTGGGTGATATGGCTGTTTATGCCGGTAAATCTATTTTGAAAAAATAGTTTATCTAAAAATTTAACTTCTAAAAAGCAGGGCAGAATTTTCTCCCTGCTTTTTTTATTGCTTTTTGATTGATGATTAGGTATATTTCAGGCAAATATTTATAATTAAAATTTAAGCTTATGGAAAATTATTATTTTTGCTTGTCTGCATTTGGCAGAAAAAAAGTTTTGTTACGGACATTTGTAAAATCTTGGAAATGGACGCTTCCATCTCTGCTGGTTGCCGGATTGGGGTATTTTTTATTGTACGATACATTAAAAGCCTCTCCTTTTAATGCTTTTTTATCTTTATTAACTTCTTTGAGTTTGTTTGCCGTCGTCAAATATAAAGATAAACTAAAAAAGAAAAATCTTTTTCTTTTTCGCGCATCTTATATGACAGCAACAAGCATCATTTTATTTTGGATAATGATTGCTCTCGGTTTGCCAAAGTTTGGAAGTATATTAGGTCTGGCATTGGTTTTATTTTTTATTTCTCCGTTTCTTAATTATCTGCCGCTTAAGTTATCTAAAGAGACGATAATGCTTACTATTGGCGCGTTGATGATATTGGCGTTAATTTTTGATTTTATCAACTCGTTTAACAGAGATTTTAGTTTTCATTTTGTCTCCTTTGCCTTTTGTTTTAGCTTTATGATGTTTAATGCAATGGAGCTCAAACTCATGGATAAAGATTTGCAGTACGGGTTAACAACAGAAGAAATAAAAAAGATGACGGATGATTGGTGTTTTGATATGTCTATCAATTTTCTTGGAATGATTTGCTATGCCGAAGCGGTTCGTTTGGTGGCAAAAATGATTTCACTTGATCCGTCTAAAAAAACATTTGAAAAAGCTACTTCATAAAGAAGTAGCTTTTTTTATTGCTTTTTTTTTTAATTGTGATAACTATTCCGTCTATGTCTACAATTATTAATTCTTTTATATTTATGAATTACTCTGATTTTTTTGATGCAAATTACAAAAAAATTTGTCTTAAAGTTTATTTACTTGTCGTGCAAATGGTTGTTTTGAGTTTAGGTCTGGCGCTGTTGGTTACTTATGTGGATAGCATTGCTCGCGCGTTTCATCACTTTACTCCCGATAATCGGATTACCAGTTCTCCTTTGGCTTTGGTCTTTTATTTGCTGCCTGCGTTAATAATGTTTGGATATGTAACATTTCGTGGCGGGGCAAAACTCTCTAGCCTTAATTTGCCTCATTTGATAAATGTTTTTATGTTTGTTCCTATTCATTTCTTTATTCTTGAATTTGGAATAAATGTGGTCTTGAGCTACTTGCTTTTCTCTTTTCTGTTATTCAGCGCTTGTTATTGGGGCGGAATTTTTATGAAAAGAGACTTACAAAAATTTAGAACAAGAACATTATTTATTATGATTGTAACGCTTGTTCTTTTTGTTTTGGGAGATTTTTTGTTTGACAGCACGTTAGTCACATTTATCAGTTTTGCGATTTTTCCTCTTTTGGGATTTTCTTTCACCCTGTGCGAAGCACAAATGATGAAAACGAATATTTTATTATCCCAAAACCGGTCTGATTTTTATAAAGTCGTAAACTCAAGTGTATTAAACTTTATTTGTAATTTTTATGTGATCTTTATTCTGTTTGATATCACACGCGTGTTTTTGAAGTCTTGTGCTTTTCAACCACTTTATAATCAACAGAATAATCAAAAAGCCTCTAACTAAAAGTTAGAGGCTTTCTCTTTATATTCTTTGCGCTTGAGGTCTTTGTACCGACTGATTTCTCATTTCTCTTCTGGCTAAAACACTTAGCGGAGAACCTAGCAACATAACCTTTGATGTTTTTACATCTATGGCCTTTACATGGAGCTTAGCATGCTTATCTAAATCTATTTGTGGATTTTTATCTAACCAATAACCGCTACCGCCATAAAAACTCTCATCCGTCATCCCCTCTTTGCCAAACTTGCATCCTGAGTACGAAATATATTCTTCTGAAGAGTTAAGCGCGTTAACCCAATCTTTTTCTCTGACAACTTCATTGAAAACAATCGGGTCAAAGACCAAGCGTTCTGTTTTTTTAGAATTTTGATATATCGGTAAATTTATGGCTAGTGCCACATGATATCCATCCCATTTTCTGGTTTCAAAACCCTGCTCGTTATTGGCCGGAAAATTTGCTTCCACCCAATCTTTATCTTTAGATTTCATACACCAGATTTTGGTGGGCAACATTCCCTCTTCTTTTGCTTTTTTGGCAAGTAAATGGGCAAAGGCAAAACAACATTCGTTTCGATAAGCATATTCTTGCTTTGGAAAAAGCTCTTCTTTCCAGCGCGCAAACATCTGATTATATTCTTGTATTTTTTGATAATCTAATTTCATATTCTTTCCTCTTAAAAATTAGCATAGCACAAAATTTACATAAAAAAAAGGCATCTTTTTTTAAGATGCCTTTTTGTTTTTTTATTTTGCCTTAAAAATTGGCTATTCTTGCCAGAGCTTCTTCAACTTTGGCTTTGTTTTCCAAAGCTTCTGCCTGACGGCGTTTTTCTTCTTCAACAACCGCAGCCGGTGCTCTTTCTACAAAGCTTGGATTGCTCAATTTCTTAGCATAGCCTTCCAAGTTTTTATTTAAACTTGCCAATTCTTTATTCAAACGCTCTCTTTCGGCAGCAAAATCTACAACACCTTTTAACGGTAACAAGATAACTGCTTCTTTGAATACGCTTTGAACCATATCTTTACTGATTTCGGCGTCTTTGGCAAAAGTTTCTAATTTTTCCAAACGAGCCAAAGAGCAAATGATATGATTGAACGCTTGCAAGTTTTCAGCAGATTTTGCATTGGCATCTTTCAAGAATACATTCAATTTTGCACCTGCAGGCAAGTTCATTGAAGCGCGCAAAGAACGAATAGATGAAATCAAGTCAATTGCCCAATCAATATCGTTCAAGGCATTTTCATCAATGTTTTCAGCTTTAGGCCATGCAGCATGAATGAGTTTGATACCATGAATGTCGTAATTATTATTCCACAACTCTGTGGTAATAAACGGCATAAACGGATGCAAGATAATCAAAATTCTATCCAATACCCAAGCAAAGGTTGCTCTGGTTTCTTGTTTTGCTGCTTCGTCCGATCCAAACAAAATCGGCTTAATCATCTCAATATACCAGTCGCAGAATGAACCCCAAACAAATTGGTAAACAGCGTTTGCGGCATCTGAGAAGCGGAAAGCATTCAAGTTATCGGTTACTTCTTTAGTGGCTTGTTTTGCCTTAGCAACAACCCACTTGTTGATGGCGTAAGTAACTTTGGTTTCATCAAAGTCTTTAACCAAATTGCATTCGTTCATCTCACCAAAACGAGCAGCATTCCACAATTTGGTAGCAAAGTTACGGTATCCGGCAATACGAGCCTCGCTCAAGTTTACATCTCTACCTTGAGTTTCCATTGCAGCCATGAAGAAACGCAAAGCATCGGCACCATATTTTTCAATGGTTTCCATCGGGTCAACGGTGTTGCCTTTAGATTTTGACATTTTTTGACCTTTTTCATCGCGAACCAAGCCATGGATATAGGCTTTTTTGAACGGAACGCGCTTCATGGCATACATACTCATCATCATCATACGAGCCAGCCAGAAGAAAATAATGTCAAAACCGGTTACCAAAACTGAAGTAGGATAGAAAGTATCCAAATATTCACTTTTATCCGGCCAACCCATGGTTGAAAAAGCCCATAAGCCAGAAGAGAACCAAGTATCCAAAACGTCTGTTTCTCTTGTTAACTCTTCTCTTTTGCCGTAGAACTTATCTGCTTCTGCTTGAGCTTCTTCTTCGTTTTCTTCGCAGAAGATGTGGCCGTCCGGTCCGTACCAAATGGGCATTTGGTGTCCCCACCAAAGTTGACGAGAAATACACCATGGTTGAATGTTTCTCATCCATTCAAAATAAGTTTTCTCATAAGATTTCGGAACAAATTCCATCTCGCCGTTTTCAACAACACGAATGGCTTCTTTGGCCAAAGTCGGTGCGTCTACAAACCATTGGTCTGTCATCAAAGGTTCAATTACAACACCAGTTCTGTCACCATAAGGAATAACCATCGGGTGGTCTTCAATCTTATCCATCAAACCGAGTTCGGTTAAGGTTTCAATGGTTTTGGCACGAGCATCCATGGTGGTCATACCTTCAAACGGGGTGTTTTCGTTCAAGGTAGCATCCAAGTTCAAAATATTTATCATCGGCAAGTTATGACGTTTGCCAACTTCAAAGTCGTTAAAGTCATGTGCCGGAGTGATTTTAACCGCACCTGTACCTTTTTCCGGATCAGCGTGGTCATCGGCAACAATCGGAATAACACGATTGATAATCGGAATGATACAATTTTTACCAATAAGGTGTTTTAATTTTTCATTATCTTTAGAAACGGCAACGGCTGTATCACCAAACATGGTTTCAGGACGTGTGGTGGCGATTTGAATATATTGTCCCTCTTCTCCTTCAATCGGATAACGATAGTAATACATTTTGCCAACGGTTTCTTTTTGAACAACTTCCAAATCAGAAACCGCGGTTTGCAATTTAGAATCCCAGTTAACCAATTTTTTGGCTTTGAAAATCAAACCGTCTTTGTACATATGAACAAAGATTTTGCGAACGGCACGGCTCAAACCTTCATCCATGGTAAAGCGTTCACGGCTCCAATCGCAAGATGCACCCAAGCGACGCAATTGGCGGCAAATGGTTCCACCGGATTGTTCTCTCCACTTCCAAACGGTTTCAATGAACTTTTCTCTGCCTAAATCGTGACGAGAGATACCTTCTTTGGCTAAGTTTCTTTCAACAACCATTTGGGTTGCAATACCGGCATGGTCTGTGCCTGGTTGCCACAAAACTTTTTTGCCAAGCATACGATTATAACGAATCAAAATATCTTGTAAGGTATCATCCAAAGCGTGTCCCATGTGCAAAACACCGGTAACGTTTGGTGGCGGAATAACAATTGAAAAAGCCTCTGATGAGGAGCGCATATCGGGTTTGAAATCACCGCTTGTTTCCCAATCGGCATAAATTTTTTCTTCAAAATCTTTAGGGTTATAATTTTTTTCTAACATATGTCTTTTTCCATTTTATCTGTAATTACAAAAAACTTTTTTACCTCGGCTATATAAACCGCAAAATGCCCTCAACAGATTTTGCACTGTTTGGGGGCAAGAAATTTGCAGGTCGGCACACTGTAAGGTCAAGCTATTTGCCGACCTTTGCCATCACTCGTTCCATCTCTTCTTTAACTGCGGCATTAACAATTGCCGGAAGATTTTGCGCAATCCAAGCTTTGGCTTGTGCCCTGATTTCTTCTTTAGCTAAAGATACAATATCTACATTTTTTGTCATCTCGGCATTTACATTTGCCATTACAATTTCTTTAATTGCATCTTTAACAACATCTTCAATTGTTTTTGAACCATCTCCGATAAGATTAATATTTTCTTTCGGTTGCTCAACTTTTTCTTCCTCATAAGCTGCTTCTTCTTGTTGAGGGGCTTTTTCTGCAAACATTTTTGCAAAATTGCTGATGATATCGGCAGATACATCCGTTGCATCTTCTGCTTGAGCTTTAATAGGTTCTTCAGCCTTTACCTCTTTTTCGAAAGAAACTTGAGCTTGCTCTTGTTTTAAGCTCTCTAACTCTCTGCTGATTTCTTCTTTTATTTTCTCATTATCTTCTTCAGCAGGTTCTTGTAGCAAAACCTCAGCTTGCGGTTCTTCAAAAGCAACATCTTCTGCTAAAGCATTGTTGGCGGCATTTAAGACAACATCCAAAGAAATTTCATCTTCTTGCGGTTGTTCTTGCTTAATCTCGGGTGTTTTTTCTTCCTCGTCATCTAAGAGAGGAAAAGCATCATCTTCTGGTAAATCTAATGAAAAATCAGCATCGTCTTTTGTTGAAACTTCTGGAAGTTGAACATCCTCTGCATTCTCATCATCAATATCAAACACAGGTCCGGTTTCATCCAACTCATCTTCAAACAATTTGTCTGCGGCTAAATCTTGAGGAAGAGGCTCGTTGATTATCATTGATTTTGATAAATCATAGACATCATCATCAGAGCTGTCTTCCTTCACAAGAGACTGGCTTAAACTTTCTTCCAAGCTTATTTCATTTTCCTTAGAATCTGAAGCGGAAGAAACCTGAGAAGGATTGCTTTCTTTAGTATTTTCTTCGTCATTGTTCAATATGTCTTTGATTGAAGATAAGATATCTTCCATAGACATGTCTTCTTGTTGATTTTCACCGTTCATTATAAATAATCCACCAATATTTTGTTTTTTATAAGATTAACAAATTTATTTTATTTATCAATAGATAAAGAAAGCCATTTGCCTTTTGTATCTTGATAATATTTGTTTGCATCATATAATTCAACATCAAGTTTTAAGTTTTCCGCGGTTAATTTACCCATTGCCAACAAAAGATTCAAACTTGATACATAGTAGTTTCTTCTGGCTTTTACCTCTTCAACATTAGAGTTCAAAAGTTCTTGGTAAGCATCCAACACATCCAAAATCGTACGGTTACCCAATGCTTCTTCTTTTTGAACACCGTCAAGAGCAATTTCGTTTGCTTTAACTTGTTCTTTAATTGATTTGATTTTAGAATCGTTAGAGACCATATATTCCCAAGCACTTGAAACCAAAGATGTTACGGAACGTTCTGTTTCAAGTAATTTTTCTTGAGATTGCCATTTTAAATATTTGCTTTGGCGAATCTCTGCTCTGTTTTTGCCTGCTTCATAAAGAGGAACTGTTAAGTTAACGCCAACCTCAACATTATCTGTTTTGATTTTGCCTTGGTTTGCATCTAAATCATTTTCAACATTGGTTGCAGATGCATCTAAAGAAACAGACGGCAACAATGCACCTGTGTTGTATGAAACATTATAATTAGCAGCATCAAAAGAGTGTTGTGCCGTTTTGATGGTGTAGTTGTTTTCCAAAGCATAGTTCATTGCCTCATCAATTGTTTTAGGCAACATTCCGGAAATATCTTTCGGCTCGGTTAAATCTTCTGGTTCAGAACCGATAATTTCTTTGTATACGGCTTTAGAGGCGGCCAAAGTACCCTCTGAAGAAATTCTGTCTGAAACAGCTTGAGCATGACGTGCTCTTGCTTGGGAAACGTCTGTTCTTGTTACTTCACCGACATTAAAACGTTGAATGGTTTCATCAAGACGTTTTTTTAACAACTTCTCGTTATTTTTTTGCAATTTAACAATAGCTTGGTTTTGCAAAACATCCATATAGGCGGTTGCAGCTTCCAAGAAAACATTTTGCTCAACACTGTACAAATTATTTTGTTCTGCCTTAACGGAACTATCAGCTTTTTTTACGGCATTTACCGTTTGGAATCCGTTAAATATCGGCTGAGATAGGGTTGCACCGTAAGAAGTTGTGTTGCCATCATTTTCAGTATCAGGCACGCCGACTTTTCCTCCCGGATTTTCTGTTGAACCGCTGGCTTCAGTATAACCGGCCGTCAAAGCAATGGTTGGACGGTATCCTGATTTTGCGATTGCAACATTTTCATCTACGGAACGTAAATATGCTCTTTGAGATTGCAAGGTCGGATTAGATCTGTAAGTTTCGCTCAAAGCATCAAAAATTGTAGCTGCTTTAGCCGGCATTACAATAGAGCTGGCCATAAGCAATCCTGCGACAAAATTTTTTTTCATGAAAACTTCCTCTAAATTCTTTATTTTAACTTTTAGTCTGATTATATTAATTAATATCAATTATGCAACGAAATTTATTAAAAAAATGTTCATTTCATCCTTTTAGAAACTTATAACGCTCTTATTAACCATATTTCAAACTTTTTATAATAATCATTAGGATAAATTAGTATGTAAGCTTAAGGAGGACAGTACATTGACTAAAAAAAGCACCAATGTTATCAATGAGCGAGACAAAGAAAAGTTAAAGCTTTCCATTGAACATTATATCAAATATTTTATTGGCAAACGAACCAGTGAAATCAATAAAGATGAGGCTTTGGAAGCCATTGCTTTGGCCGTTAGAGAATTTGCCATGGATAAAATGTATGAGACAATGGCTCGCTACAACAAAGTCAATACAAAAAGAATCTATTATCTTTCCGTTGAATACCTCATCGGCAGATCTTTGGAAAACAACCTTCACAGCCTTGGCTTGTTTGATGTTATGAAAGAAATCAAAATTGACGGCATGCCAGATTTCAGCTTGCAAGAGATTTTTGATACTGAATATGACCCCGCTTTAGGTAACGGCGGTTTGGGTCGCTTGGCCGCTTGTTATTTGGATTCAATGGCCTCTCTTGGAATCCCCGGATTTGGTTATGGTATTAACTATCAATTTGGTCTTTTCAAACAAAAATTTGAAAATGGATATCAAGTTGAACAAGCAGACAGCTGGCTTGGTGAAAATTCTCCTTGGCAGTTTTCTCGTCCGGACAGAACCGTCAAAATTCCTATTAAAGGTGAAGTAGAGGTGATTGATGACGGCGCCGGAAACAAAAACTTTATCTGGATGAACACTCAAAGTATTTACGGCGTTCCGTATGACTTCCCTATTGTCGGATATAATGGTAAATCAGTTAACTATTTGAGACTTTTCTCTGCAAAAACAGACGATGAGTTGGATATTAATATCTTTAATGAAGGCGGTTATATTGATGCTGTTAAAGATAAAATTGCAACAGAAACCATTTCTAAAGTTTTGTATCCGTCAGATGCACTTGAATCCGGTAAAAAATTGCGTTTAACCCAACAATACTTCTTTGTTTCTTGCGCTATCCAAGATATCATCCGTCGTTTTTTGGAAAAATGCGATGACTTCAAAAAGCTTCCTGATATGGTTTGTATCCAACTCAACGATACTCACCCATCCATTGCCATTGCAGAAATGATGCGCTTGCTTGTGGATATTCATGGTCAAGAATGGGATGATGCTTGGGATATTGTTACCAGAACATTTGCTTACACAAACCATACTTTATTGCCGGAAGCTCTTGAAACATGGCCGGCTCGTATTTTCCAAGAATTATTACCTCGCCACTTGCAAATCATTTACGAAATTAACCGTCGTTTTATGAACTTTGCTCGTGAAAGATTTGGTGATAATAATGAAAAACTAGCTAAAGTTTCTATTGTTTCTGGCGAAGGTGACCGTCAAATTATCAGAATGGCAAATCTTTCTATTGTCGGTTCATTCTCCGTTAACGGCGTAGCTCAAATTCACTCTAACTTGATTAAGACCAAACTTGTTCCTGAATTTTATGAACTTTGGCCGGAAAAATTCTGCAATGTTACAAACGGTATCACCCCTCGCCGTTGGCTCTTGCATGCCAACACCGCTTTAGCTGAATTGATTTCTTCTAAAATCGGTGAAAATTGGGTCACTCGTTTGGATGAACTCAGCAAAATTGAAGCTTTTGCCGATGATGCAAAATTTGTAAAACAATTCTCCGACATCAAACGTGCAAACAAAGAAAAATTGGCTAAAATTATATTCAAGACTACCGGTGTTATGGTTAGTCCGGACAGCATGTTTATTGTTCATGCTAAACGTATTCATGAATATAAACGCCAATTGATGACTATTTTACAAGTTATCGGTGAATATTTGGCTATTGTAAAAGACAACTACAAACCTACTCAGGCAAAAACCTATATTTTTGCAGGAAAGGCCGCCCCGTCTTATACATTTGCCAAACTTATCATCAAGTTGATTAACAACGTTGCAGATGTTGTTAATAATGACCCGATGGTTAAAGATATGCTTAAGGTTGTCTTTATTCCTGATTATAAAGTTTCTTTGGCTGAATCTTTGATGCCGGCTGCTGACTTGAGTGTTCAATCTTCTACCGCCGGATTTGAAGCAAGCGGTACCGGAAATATGAAGTTTGCTTTGAACGGTGCTCTTACAATCGGTACTTTAGACGGTGCCAATATTGAAATCAGAGATGCCGTCGGTGAAGAAAACTTCTACCTTTTCGGCCTCAAAGAAGAAGATATTCAAGCGCAAAGATCAACTTATAATCCTCGCGAAATTTATGAGAAAAACAGTTATATTAAACGCATTTTGAATGCTATTAACTCCAATATGTTTTGCGAAAAAGATTATCTCTTGCTCTTTAAGCCTATTTTTGAAGAATTGGTCAACAGAGATTATTACTTTGTTTTGGCTGATTTACCATCCTTTGATGAAACTATCAAAAAGGCTGAAAAAGACTTTGGTGATAAAAAACTTTGGGCTAAAAAAGCCATTATTAATGTGGCCAATATGGGATATTTCACCAGTGACAGAGCTGTTGAAGAATATGCTAAAAATATTTGGCACATCAAACCATGCTAACTCTTTCTTAAAGGACAAAAAAATCCCTCTCCAAAAGAGAGGGATTTTTTTATGTTTATTAATTAACGGCCTTGATTTTGCATCTGTAATTGCGCTTGCATTATTGCATTTTTTTCTGCCAGATGCAAATCTCTTCCTTTGCGTAAACGATTTATCATATAGGCTTCTTGACGAGCCACATCATAATATGGGAATTTACGCAATCTCGGAACATTAAGCTTATCAAAACCTTCATTCGATACCAAGGCTTGAATAGACTGAATACTACTTTGTACTTCTTCATACTTGCTGGCAATAATTTCTTTTTTCTCTTTTTCTGAGCCGTTTGGTCCGAGTTTTTTGAAGTCTGAACGCAACTCTGTATGAATTTCATACAAATTCTTATTGTATAATTTCATATATTCTTGATGCAATTCTTCTTTTGACATTTTTGCATATCGCGGATCTTCCGTATATAAAGACAACAAATCAACATAAGCCATTCCGGTTGCGAGCTCTTTGGCAACATTGGTTTTGTCTTCTTTTTTCTGAACTTGGAACGTATTAAGCGGCACATCGCTTGTATCTGTGTATACTTTGGCCATAATACTGCTCTCATAAAACTTATTAAAGTTTTTATACTTACTGTCAGCTTGTTCCAAAGCAATTTGAGTATCTAAATCTTTTATCATATTAAAATATGGATGTGTTATTTCTTTAATGCCTTTTGCAATAAGTTCGTCTCTTAAATGAGCTCTTAATCTTTTATAATAAGCTACCCTTTTATCCAAATCGAAAACATTTTCTTTGGTAACCTTCATCATATTGGCAAAATCTTTGGGACCTAATGAAACACCGGTCGGAACAATCATTTTTTTAGCACAAGAAACAAGGAACTTTCCTTTCATTCCTACGGGGCCGTTATAACACATGTGTGTTACTTTACATGTGGCGGCAAGAGTTAACGCCTCATCCATCATTCCATCCGTAGCATCAGCATACTTTGGTGTTAATAAGGTGACATTTAATGTAGGCTTATCATTTTTATATTCAATCTCGCCTCTTAAGCCATATTCAAAATTAGGGTTAACTTTACCATTTTTATCTGCTTTTGGACCTTCTTTCTTTTGATCCTCATCCTTATACCACATCATTTTATAACCGTTGAAACACGGTGTTTTCTTGTAATTTCTTGTTTTATATTTTTGGTTTAAGGAAACATGGTCATCCATATATTTAGAAATATCTTCTACACTTGGATGAACTTCTTTTGGAGATGATTTTTCTGCCTTTTCGGCTCTTTCTGCTTTAACCTTTTTTATAGAGGCAATCTTGCTTTTTAGGCTTGAATCCGAAGGTGTATGTGCATTAGACAGGTCTAAAGATATTTGCTGAGAATCTTCATTCGTACCACGACCGATAGAAACTTCATCATAATCATTTTCAGCAACATATTCTCTATGTGCTTCAATGACATTTCTTTTAAAGTCGTTGTCTTTTTCATCTTCTGGAAAGCTAAAATTGCTTAACCCTAATTGATTTAAGGTCATATAAACTTGTTTGATTTCGTCTTTTGTCATGCCAAAATGGCTAAAACGAACAACTCCGTTTTCCAATCTAAAATCTACGCCGCTCGGCAAATGAATATTATAGCCGAGTTTTCCGTCAATAGTTTGTTCTTGAGATGTAACATTTTCTCCGGATAAACGATTTATACGGTTAGCAATCTCATCCATATTGATTTCTTGTTCTTGTCCATTTTCTGAAATTGATGAAAACAAAAGTTTATTAGCGTTATATTCCATGACTTTGTCCTTATTATTCTATTGTTTACATCCTAGCACAAAACAAATTTGAAATCAATAACATTTGACAAAATTATTTCACATATCCTTTTGCCAGAAATGCCTTTGTAATATTAGTGTCTATTGGCTTAAAAGTACCATATTTATTTGCTTTATAGTTCACATTTTGTCTATTTTTTGTTTGCAAACTTAAGATATCATTACGGAAAGATACTTTTTCTATCACATCATCTTCCGCCATTCTATCAATAATTTTTGTGGCTTCTCCGTTATTAATTTCTTGAAGAAGCACATTATCACCGCCAACTTCTTTATGCCAGATAATTTCATTATCAAGAATATTTTCTTCAATACAATTATCTTTATCGTACTCATGATTAATATCTCTTAAAACTCTATAATTGCCTTTTTCATCTTGATGATATGCCGTTTTGCTTCCATCATTAAATTTTACAAACAAGCTCTTGCCATTTTGGTGTGCTTCAACAATATCTGTATCATTGTCATATTTATCTATCAGACGGATAGCTTCTCCACCGTTAATATATTGGACAAGCCAATTATCCCCGTCTTTTTCTTTTTGCCAAGCGACCTTATTTTCAATGATTTCAATGTCTAAGCAACCATCTTCATCTAATCTTGGATCTACCTTCATTATTCTTTCCTTTCGCAAAAAAAAGCCCGCAACAAAGCGGGCTTCATTTTAACTATTTTTTCAAAACAACAACTCCGGGAAGTTCTTTTCCTTCCATCCATTCGAGGAAAGCTCCTCCTGCTGTTGAAATGTAGCTGAACTTTTTCTCAACTCCGGCATTAGCCAAAGCAGAAACAGTATCGCCACCTCCGGCAACGGTTAACAACTTACCGGCTTGAGTTAATTCTGCAGCATGAGCAGCAACTTCATTGGTTGCTTTGTCAAACGGTTTTAACTCAAACACACCCAAAGGTCCGTTCCAAACTAAAGTTTTGCATTCATCTAATTTGGCATTGATAGCTGCAATGGTTTTTGCTCCAACATCCATCAAGATCCAACCTTCAGCAGGAATGTGTTCCAAATCAACGGTTTTGTGTTCAGCTTCAGCTTTGAACTCTTTTGAAACAACAACATCTTGAGGCAAAATGATTTCGCAACCATTGGCTTTTGCTGTTGCCATAATTTCTTTTGCGGTTTCAATCATGTCCATTTGAACAAGAGAGTTAGCTTCATTAACTGTGTCTACGCCGCTGGCTTTCATAAATGTATGAGCCATACCGCCTGAGATAACCAATTTATCTACTTTTTTAACCAAGTTGTTCAATAAATCTAACTTTGTAGAAACTTTTGAACCACCAACAACAGCCATCAACGGACGTTCAGGATTGTTCAAACCTTTAGACAAAGCGTTAACTTCTTCTTCCATCAACAAGCCCATAGCAGCTGGCAAATCTTTAGCTGCTGCAACCATGGAAGCGTGAGCGCGGTGAGCGGTTGAAAAAGCATCTGATACATAAACATCGGCAACTTTAACCAACTCTTTAGCAAAAGCTTCGTCACCTTTTTTCTCTTCATTGTAGAAACGAAGATTTTCAAGCAACAAAACTTCATCTGCTTTCATATTTTTAACGGCTTGCTCAACTTTTTCACCGATGCAGTCATCGACAAAAACAACATGTTTGCCCAAAGATTTTTCCAAATCAGCAACGATATGGCACAAAGAGTTGCGCATATCACCTTTGCCTTCAGGACGACCAAAGTGAGAAATTACAACAACTTTAGCGCCTTTTTCCATCAACAATTTGATGGTCGGAACCGTACGGTCAATACGTGCGGTGTTGGTTACTTTCAAGTTTTCATCAACAGGAACGTTCAAGTCTGCACGGAGCATAACAACTTTACCGTTCAAATCACCTAAATCTTTAATTGTTTTATATTCGGTCATTTTTTTATCCTTAATAAAAAAAATCCCCGCCGTGCAACACCAACCCAGTATTGTTCAATAACTGATTGTGACATCGCACCAACGGGGATATTTAATCTTAGCCGTTAACTTTAGCCATATGAGCTACGAGATCAAGAACTTTGTTTGAATAGCCCCATTCGTTGTCATACCAGCTAACAACTTTAACAAAAGTCGGAGTTAATTGAATACCAGCTTTTGCATCAAAGATAGAGGTGCGAGAATCACCCAAGAAATCTGATGATACAACATCATCTTCGGTGTAACCCAAAATGCCTTTCAATTCGCCTTCAGAAGCTTTCTTCATAGCAGCGCAAATTTCTTCATAAGAAGCAGCTTTTTTCAAGTTAACTGTCAAGTCAACAACAGAAACATCCAAAGTCGGAACGCGGAAAGACATACCTGTCAATTTGCCGTTCAATGACGGAATTACTTTACCAACAGCTTTTGCAGCACCTGTTGATGAAGGAATGATGTTGCCGGCAGCAGCACGACCACCTCTCCAGTCTTTTACAGACGGACCATCAACTGTTTTTTGTGTAGCAGTTGTAGAGTGAACAGTTGTCATCAAACCATCTTCGATACCGAAAGCATCGTTCAATACTTTTGCAATCGGAGCCAAGCAGTTGGTTGTGCAAGATGCGTTAGATACAAATTGTGTACCTTTTACATAAGAATCGGTGTTAACACCGCATACAAACATCGGTGTGTCATCTTTTGAAGGAGCTGACATTACAACATATTTTGCTCCGGCATCAATGTGGCCTTGTGCTTTTTCTTTTGTCAAGAACAAACCTGTTGATTCAACAACATAATCTGCATTAATTTCGCCCCATTTCAAGTCAGCTGGGTTCTTTTCAGCAGTAACGCGGATAGCTTTGCCGTTTACAACCAATTTACCGTCTTTTACTTCAATAGAGCCGTTGAATTGACCATGCATTGTGTCGTAACGCAACATATAAGCCATATATTCAACATCAATCAAGTCATTGATACCAACGATTTCAATATCATTTCTTGCTTGAGCGGCACGAAATACCAAACGGCCAATACGACCAAAGCCGTTAATACCGACGCGAATTGTCATATTAATTTCCTTCCTTTATATATTATGCGGACAGCCCCGCACTGGCTTTTATTAAAAATTATCGTCGTTAATGTAGCATTAATTCTTTTTTTTTCAAGACAAATATTATCTTCTATTTTTTTTCCTGCAAAACTGTGTATAAAAGTTTGACTTCAATATCCGAAGACTTATTATTCTTTTTCTCTTTTTTATTATTTTTTTATTATTAACTAAAATTATCAAATTATGGAAAAGAATTTTTTAGTACTTGCATTTTTGTTGTGTTCTTCTTTTATGAGTGCACAGAACAATTATGAGATTAAAAAGAACTCTATTGTTTGGAATGGCACAGAAATCCTTGTTAATTCAAAGGAAAGTGTGTTTCAAGTCAACCTTTCCGAGGCAAAAAAAGCTAAACTTTTTTGTGTCGGTAAAGTTCAAGGAGCCGGAGATTTTGCCGAAGTTTATACTGATGAAAAAAATAATATTTTCATCAGTTACGGAAAAAAATATGCTGTTTTGCCTTCCGGATTAAAGGAAATAGAGCATATTCCGGCAAATGCTTCTTATGATGAAACTTGTGCCGCTTATGATGAAAAAGCCACAAAAAACAAGTATATTTTTGGTTATGACAATGAAAGAAATTTGTATCTGATTGTTTTTAGTGTATAAATTTTCTTTCGACCAAACTTCAAAAAAGGCGATTTATCGCCTTTTTTTGTTTTTAAAGCAGAAAAAAACTCTTGCATTTTATCTGATTCAAGATTAGATACTAATCAGATTTTGTATTATGAGTTTTTATATTATTTAACTTAAAAATTATTTATTATGAAAAATTTTGCTTTATTAAACAAAAATTGTGAAGGTTTTTCTCCTGCGGCTGTGATTTCTTACATACAAAAATGTAACCATCCGCAGCACACTGAAAAAATGTTTGCCGGCATGCTCAAGTACGCAATTGCAAAGGTTGCCGAAACAGCTCATTCAGGAAGCCGTGTTTATCTGTATCATCAAGAAAAAAAGAACTGGCCTCAAGAGATGCTTGATGCCTTTGATTTTGCTGAGCAACTTTACAAAGATGACTTAGGTCGCGAAGCCAAAATCAAGCTACATCAATTCAGAGCCGATGATAGAATTTATTATTTCATCAAGGCAGAGCAACTCGGTGAGAAATTTGAACTTTTGTTTATTGAAGAGAAAAAGTAATGGAACAAATCTTTAGAAAAAGGCGAGACATCTTATATATTTAGTGTCTCGCCTTTTTCGTTTACCATTTTTCCCAGTGGATTTTGCTTTCTTGATATCTGCCTTCAGGCTGTTTTGGGGTTTCTTGCGGGTAACCCAAAACAACTATTGAAAAAGGTTTGATATTTTCAGGAAGATTAAAATATTCTTTTACACTTGCCATCGGTCCTGTCATCGGAGATGCTCCGCACCAACAAGCGCCCAACCCTAAAGCATGTGCAGCCAAAATCAAATTTTGAGTTGCGGCCGAACAGTCTATATCAACATAGCTCCAACCTTCTTTTTCTCTACTGAAAGCTTTGTCTGTGTTTCCGCAAACCAAAACAACGGCTGTGGCATTTTCTGCAAACAAAGCCGAACGTTGCATATGGCGAAATTGTTTTAAGACTTCGGGATTTTCAATAACCAAAAATTCCCAAGGTTGGGTATTGTGTGCTGAAGGTGCGTATTGCGCAGCCTTAATTAATTGTTCCATAGTTTCTTTGGAAATTTTTTTCGATGTATCAAATTTTCTAACCGAACGTCTGGTCAATAGACCTTCCATCAATTCCATCGTTTTCTCCTTTTGTTTTAATCTGATTAATTTACAACACGATGTATATTTTCTATTCTTGGTAAAACAGAATTTTCAATAATAAAAGATATTGATTTTTCTACCATTTTATCGGTATGTTCTAAAGTTTTTATTAATTCTGCGCTATTAAAGTTTTTATCTACCTGATTTTGCAGTGTATTATACACGCCTGCCAAGTCTGATAAAGAATCGATAACCTCTGCCAAATAGTTTGCAAGTTTTAAGTCTTGTTTTCCACCCCAGAAACCTTCAACAAAGCCCCACTCTACTTCATTATATCTGCAGATGCAAAAGTCTTTTAAATTTGCTTCATCTCTTTTGACAAACGGAAGCTTGACTTTGTTTTCTCTTACTTGTTCAAACAATTCATCCCACAAGCCCATAAAAAATTTGAAAAACAAATCTGCCTCATCTTTGGTTTGTAAACGAGGTTCTTGTCCTTGCGGCCAAAAAGAAGATATAACGTCCGTTGGTCTTAACTCCATATTCGGAGAGCAAATTGCGCCTAAAAAGCGCATTTTAACAACATCTAACGGCGTCACACATTTATAGTGTGCTAACATTTTTTCAAAGGCTTCATCACCAATATATTTATTTTCGCTTTTCATTTTATTCTTCTTCGTTTATATATTAAGAAATTATATGTAATTTAGTGGAGTTTTGAGAATTGTCCAGTAGAAAAATTTGTTTAATTTTATTCTTTTGTCTTTTTTTTGCTTCTTGTTCCATTACTAAGCCGTTTGTTGACCGCAGACGTGAAGCCGGCGCTCAAACGGAAGCAAGTTTATATGTCGGCGCATCTAAGCCAAAAGAGCCAGCCATCTGCTATAATGCTTTAACCACACCATATAAAGATGTGTTGGCCTTGGCTACGCAAGAATGTATCAAACAAAAAACCGGCGCTTATGCCGTTCCGGTTAAGCAAACCTCATTTACTTGCCGTTTGCTTATTCCAAACCATTTTTATTTTAGATGCGAAGGCACCCCGCCTACACAAAATGAACAAACTCAATCTAAAGCACAATAATTTTGTTGTGTTTATAAATGTTATTATATAAATTAGCCTTAATTTGAACACTTATAGGAATTTTATAATGAATTTATCTCTTGAACATTTAATTAATCAAAAATTGATTGCTATATTTTCTTTGCTTAATTTAGACACCAAATTTGCCGCTGTTAAAGTTTCTGACCGTCCGGATTTGAGCGATTTTCAATGCAACGGTGCTTTGGCTTTGGCTAAAATTGAGCGTAAAAATCCTCGTGAAATTGCAAACCTTATTGCACAAGAATTGCAAAAAGATGAAGATTTTGCCAAAATCTCAATTGATGGTCCGGGCTTTATCAATATTTCATTATCTGATAAATTTTTGGCTCATAATATTGATAAAATGGCCGAAGATAAAAACTTTGGCTGCGCAAAAGTTGAAAATCCAAGTCGCGTGGTGATGGATTTTGGAGGCCCGAACGTAGCAAAAGCTTTGCATGTTGGTCACTTGCGTTCTGCCGTTGTTGGCGAATCTATCAGACGTATTGAAACATTTGTCGGTAATACGGTTATTTCTGATGTTCACTTTGGCGATTGGGGAACCCCGATGGGTATGATTTTATCTGAAATCATTCGTCAAGACGGAGACCTTTCTAAAGTTGATACTTATGACATCAAACAAATTTCTGCTTTCTACAAACAAGCCAACATCCGTTGCAAAGAAGATGAAAGCGCTAAAGAACAAGCTCGATTAATTACAACTAAAATTCAAGACAAAGAACCCGAATTTTATAAAGCTTGGGAACATTTGCGTAAAGTTTCAGTAGATGACGTTAAGAAAAATTATAATGAATTGGATGCTCACTTTGATCTCTGGCTCGGTGAAAGCGATGCTCATGAATCTTGCAAAGAAATTGTGATGATTGCTCAAGAAAAAGGCATCTCTGAAGTTGATGACGGTGCAACAATCATTCGTTTGGATGAAACAAAGAGCCAACGTCCGCCCGTTATTTTGGTTAAAAGCGACGGTGGTTTTGGATATCAGCTCACCGACATTGCCACAATCAAAATGCGCTATGATGACTTAAAAGCAGATGAAATTATCTATGTCGTGGACAAGCGCCAATCTTTGCACTTTGAACAAGTTTTTGAAGTGGCAGAAAAGCTCAACATAGCACCTAACGTTAAATTCTTGCACATTGGTTTTGGTACGGTAAACGGTGCTGACGGCAAGCCTTTCAAAACCAGAGACGGCGGTGTGATGAACTTGGAAGACCTTATCAAACTTTCTAAAGATAAAGTTCGTGAATCTTTGCCTTTGCCAAATGAAGTTGAAGGATATGGCGAAAAAGAAATTGAAAAAATGGTTACTCAAATTGCCATGGCTGCCATTAAATTCCAAGACTTAAAAAATAATATTGCTTCAGGCTATATTTTTGAATTGGATGATTTTGCTAAATTTGAAGGCAAAACCGGCCCATATATTCAATATGCCATTGCCAGAATAAACTCTATCATCCGTAAAGCTCAGGCAAATAACATTAAAGAAGGTAATGTTATTATCTCTAACCAAGAAGAGAAAGATTTGGCTCTTAAGATTTCTCAAATCAGCAATGTGATTATGCGTGCGCATACAGAGCATGAACCTAGCATTATTTCTGATTATGCTTATTCTTTGGCTCAAGCATTCAGTACGTTTTATAATGTTTCTTCCATTATGAATGCCGAATCTGAAGAGTTAGCATCTTCTCGATTGAAAATCTCTCGTTTGGTCAGAGATATTTTGGTTCAGCTTCTCTACCTTTTGGGAATTGAATCTCCTGAAGTTATGCTCAAAAAACAAAACGCATAAAATATGGCACAAAAAAACTCTCCTGAATTCAGGAGAGTTTTTTTAATTTAGCTTAAATTATTTATCAGCAATCATAGCTGTGAATTCTGCTTCACTAACAACTTGACCGTCTACCAAAGATTGAGCTTTGAAAACAAAGATGTTGCGACGTTCTTTAATCTTTTCTACATGCATTTCAAGTTGATCGCCCGGTTTAACCATCTTGCGGAATTTAACACCGTCAATAGACATGAAGTAAACACCTCTTTTATCTTCTTCATAATTTTCAAAAGAAGAAATTACAACGGCACCGGCGGTTTGAGCCATAGCTTCAATTTGCAAAACACCAGGCATTACCGGATTATTTGGAAAGTGACCTTGGAAAAATTCTTCATTCATGGTCACGTTTTTAATACCATAGCCTTTTGTTCCCGGTTCTTCAACAAACAATCTGTCTACCAACAAAAACGGATAGCGGTGTGGTAACATTTTCATAATTTCTTCAATCGGATACATTTTAACTTCAGACATTTTTCTTTCCTTATATCTAATTATTAAAAACTATTTTTTGCCAAGTTTTTGAATATTGGAAACTTGACGCATGAAATCTTTAATCGGTACAGCCGGTGTTCCCATAACAATTGCGCCTGGTTCAACATCACGCATTAAACCAGATTGAGCACCAATTTGCGCTCCGGCGCCAATATTTAAGTGGTCTGCAAAGCCAGATTGTCCGCCACAAACGACATAATCTCCCAAGGTACAGCTACCGGCAATTCCGGTTTGAGAAACAATCACACAACCTCTGCCCAAAACATCATTATGAGCCACTTGAACCAAATTATCTATACGGCAGCCGTCTCCGATGACCGTATCATCTAAAGCACCTCTGTCCACACAGGTATTAGCTGCGATTTCGACATCATTACCGATAATCACTCTACCTAATTGCGGAATGCGCTCGTGCTTACCGTTAATAACCATAAAGCCAAAGCCATCTTGACCAATGCGAGCACCTGTATAGATATAACAATCATTTCCCATAATGGTATAGCTTAAAGATGCGCAAGCCCCAATACGGCAATTGTTTCCGATTTTGCAATTTCTACCAATAACGGCATTATGCTCAATCACACAGTTGGTACCGATTTCTACACCTTCTTCAATTACAACATATTCACCGATATATGCATTTTCACCAATCTTTGCTGAAGGAGCAATTTTTGCCGTTCTGGAGATTTCGGCTCTGTGTTTTTGTTCTTCATAAAAGGCTTTGTTTAATTTCAAAAAAGCTAATTTGGGGTTTGCTGAAATTAACTTGATAACATTTGCTGGAACAAAAGATTTTAATTCTTCTGTTGTAACGCAGCATGTTGCTTTAATTTCAGCTGCTTTTTCTTTAGCCTTTTTGTCATAGAAAAAACAAACCTCACCTTCTTTGGCATGAAACATTGTAGCAATATCTGAAATCAAGACATCTGCTTGAGCTTTGTCTTCCAAATTTGCTTCACAAATTTCGGCGATTTGAGCCAAGGTTAAAGGGCCTTTATTTATATAAAATGTCTTATCGACCATGGTTAACTCCAATATTATAATCTTGTACCAAAGTTCAGGCGGAATACTTGTGTTTCATCGTAGTCTTCTTTAACAATCGGGAAGGCAATATCCACATCGATTTGTCCCATCGGAGACAACCATTGGAAACCAAAACCGGCTGCCACACGAGGTGTTGAAGAATATTCAACATCATTAGCACCATCAATTCCATCCGGCTTACCTAACATACCCATATCTGCAAATGTACGGCCACGGATACCAACTTCGTCCAAGCCAATTGGGAAGGACATTTCAGCACCAGAATAAATCATCCAGTTACCACCCAAGGCGTCTCCTGTGTTTTTATCTCTGGCACCAATACCTGCCGTATCAAAACCTCTTAAGGTTGATCCGCCTAAATTATAACGGTTGAACAAGCGGACATCTTCTCCTCCTAAACCAGTGATATATCCAGCTTGAGTAAACAGCTTAAAGGTATAGTCATCTGCAATTGTATAATATTTATAAACTTTTGCATCAAACTTAGCATATTTTTCATCACCACCAGCGCCAGCTACATCATTACCGAAAGATACATAATATCCTTCTTTTGGATTGATAGCGCTATCTCTCTTATCATAAACGAGGGTTTGACCAACAACAGATGCATCATATTTACCAATTTCTTCTTTAACATATTTAGATGCGTCTGAAGCAACATTGTTAATTTCATCTTGCTTATATGTATAACGAACATATTGAGAGAATGAATCTGTATATTTCCATCCCAAACGTAAACGTCCGCCCATGCTGCTCATATCATAAGAACCGTAATCTTGATAATCTTCTTCGGTTCTGAACAAATCTACACCGGCGCTTAAGTTTCTGTTCATGAAATATGGTTCGGTAAAGCTGATATCATATTCTTGCGTTCTTTGAGAAATGCCGACATCCAAACCAAGTTGTTGTCCCATACCTCTGAAGTTGTTTTCGGTTACACCTGTTCTGAACAACATACCGTTCACGGTTGAGTAACCAACACCTACGTTAAAGTATCCGGTTGATTTTTCTTCAACATTAACGTCAATATCTGCTTTGTTTGCCCCTGCCGGAACAGTCTTAACATCTACTTTGCTAAAGTAATTTAAGTTTTCTACGTTCTTCTTAGATGCTTTAATCTTAGAAGCGTTAAAGGCATCGCCTTCATCTATTCTGAATTCTCTTCTGATAACTTCATCGTGAGTTCTGGTGTTGCCCTTGATATTAATACGGTTAACAAAAACACGTTCACCTTCCATAATTTTGAAGACAACAACTATCTTTGCCGTTTTAGTATCTATTTGCAAGTCAGGTACAACATCTACAAAAGCAAAACCTTGTTTGCCCAATTCTTCGGTAATTTTTTGAACAGAAGAATCTATCTTGGTGTCATTGTACCATTCACCAACTTCAAAATCTAAATCTTTTTCTAATGGTTTAAGGTTTACGTCCTTAATTTCAGAATCGAATCTGATTGCAGAAATTTTGTATCTTTGTCCTTCATTCAAAACATAGTTCAAAACAAAGGATGTTTTATCGGGGCTCAACTCTGCAATGGCTGAGTTAACCTTAAAATCTGCATAACCTCTTTTTAAGTAAAAGCGACGCAATAATTCTTTATCATAATTGCTCTTATCGGCATCATAAGTTTCAGAGCTGGAGAAAATACGATACCATCTGCTTTCCTTACTCATAATGGCATTGGCCAAGTCATCATCTGAATAACGTTTGTTTCCGACAAAATTGATTTTGGTAATATTGGCCAAAGGTCCTTCATTAATCTCATAAATCAAATCTACACGATTTTGATCTCTTTTAATGATTTTTGGAACAACGGTTGTGGCATAACGACCTGTTCTTTTATATACGGTGATAATGCGTTGAACATCTTCTTGAACCTTTGAACGGTCATAAATTGAGCCTGAACTCAAGCTCACTTCTTTTGCCAACATATCTTCGCTAACCTTTTCGTTACCATCAAAATAACGTTGGTTAACAATCGGGTTTTCAATAACTTTAATGGTCAAAAGGCCATCTGATTTTACATCAAAAATAACATCTGTGAATAAACCCGTGTTATACAGATTTTTTAACGAATCGTCTAAATTTTCTTGAGAAACGGTCTGCCCGGTCGGAATATTTACATATGATAATACGGTATCAACCTCTACTCTTTTTAAGCCTTCCACATTGACATCTCTGACATAAACATCATTAGCCCATGAAGGTGCAGCCAACAACATGCTTAACCCGAGTGTATAACATCCTACTTTTTTCATTTATAGATCCTTATCTATCAACCTTTTATGCAAACCATCTTTGTACCAAATGAACAATATCGTTCCATGTGGCAAAAATCATTAATGAAATAAGCAAAGCAAAACCTACTCTGAATAATCCATCTTTGACTTTTTGATTTAACTCTCTTCCGAAAGTCATTTCTAACAAATAAATAACAACATGTCCACCATCAAGCAATGGTATTGGAAATAAATTAATTAATCCTAAATTTACGGACAACATTGCCATAAATAAAAACAAACTTAAAACACCTTGGTCTTTGGTAATGTCTCCGGACATTTCGGCAATGCGCAAAACACCGCCAACATCTTCCGCTCCTCTTTTACCTGTTATCATTTGACCAACGCCACGCAAGGTTACAACCGTGATATCCCAAACTTGTTCAGATGCATCGGCAATAGATTCAAAGAATCCCATCTGAATTTTTTTAACATCAAAGGTATTAATTGATTTTACACCTAGCATCGGGCGTGTTTGTTTTTTGGCATCTTGTGTTTTGTCACCTGTAACTTCTGCCACGCTCAAAGTTTTTAACGGAAAAGATTTTTGAATGATTTTTCCGTTTCTTTCTACTTCGATACTGATTTTTTCATTGGTATTGAGTTCTATCTCTCTTGAAATATCACCAAAATATTCAATCTTGTGTCCATTGATGCTTACGATTTTATCTTTAGGCATAATTCCGGCTTGAGCTGCGGCACTGTTCGGAATAACCTCTCCAACCACGGCCGGAAACTCTATTTTTCCAATAAAAAACAGAACACAAGCAAAAATCGCAATTGCAAAGATATAGTTTGCGGCAGGACCTGCAACAGAAATCAAAAGTTTTTTTAATGGCGGTTGAAACGGAAATGCCATTTTCTTCTCTTCTTCAGTCAAATCTTTAACTTCAGAAGTAGAACTTGAAGCGTCTCCATCACCCAAAAACTGACAATATCCGCCCAAAGGAATCGCACTGATTTTCCATTTGGTTCCGGATTTATCGGTAAAGCCCCATAATTGCTTACCGAATCCGATAGAGAAAGCCTCAACTTTCACACCAGATAATTTGGCCATTAAATAGTGACCAAATTCGTGCACGAAAACCAAAATTCCTAATACAACGATAAACGGAATAACATAATATAATGTATTTATCAGCCAAGACATATTTTCACCTATATTCCGGATGCGATATAACTAAACAAAATAAAAACTAACGGTGCAGAAAAGATTAAGCCGTCTACTCGGTCAAAAATTCCGCCATGTCCGGGAATTAGATTGCTGGAATCTTTTATGTTCAAAGAGCGTTTGATATAAGATTCAACTAAATCTCCGATTTGGGCAATAATCGCAATAATACCGCCGAGAACTGCATAGAAAACAACATTGTCAGCTACGGTGAAAGCATAACTATAAGCAACACTCACACCCATAGACAACAACGCACCGCCAATTAAGCCGGCCCAAGTTTTATTCGGGCTAATTTTTGGCGCCAACTTTGGACCTTTGATGGTTGAACCGAAAATATAACCGCCGGTGTCAACACTCCATACCATTAACAAAAACCACATAGTGTCTAAGAAACCAACCGTATCATACAACCACATAACAGAACCGAAACCAATGGTTATATAAAACACGCCTAAGGTTAATAAACCTCTGTGAGCCTCATTTTTGGCTTTAACCCAAATAAAGACGGCAGATAAGAACATCAGAGCCAAAATTGCTATCAAAGAAGGAAACAAAATTGCAGATACAATGCTCATTGTATATGTGATGCTATAAACAACGGCATTTTTATTTGGAACCATATTAGACCATTCCCATGCCATTAAAGCACCGATAACAATTGCCATCATATGCAAATAAGGATAACCTGCATACATTGTACCGATGACAATCGGGATTAAAACCAAAGCCGTGACGACTCTTTTGATAATCTTGTTAAGCTTTGATTGCTCCATATCTTCTCTCCCTTTTTTGATAATCTTCAATAATTTTTATGAGCTCTTTTTCTGAAAAATCAGGCCATAAAGTCTCTGTAAAGAAGAACTCCGTATAAGCTAACTGCCATAAGAGATAATTGCTTATTCTTTGTTCTCCGCTAGTGCGAATCAAAATATCCGGATCCGGCATATCATGCGTATACAACATAGCTGAAAATAAGTTTTCATCAATATCTTTGGGTGCGATATCCCCTCTTTTCACCAATTCGGATACTTTTTGCGCCGCAGATACGATTTCTTGTCTGGAACCGTAACTTAAGGCAATGCACAAGGTCATTTTTTGATTTTGAAGAGTTTCGGCTTCAAGTTTGTTCATGCTTTCTACAATATCTGCATCAAGCATCTGACGTTCACCGATAAAACGAATGCGAACTCCTTTTTCTTGAAGTTCTTTCAAATCAGATGCCAGATATTGGCGCAACAAATCCATCAAAGCAGAAACTTCTTCTTTTGAACGTTTCCAGTTCTCTGTTGAAAAAGCATATAAGGTTAAATATTTTATGCCTGCCTTTTCAACCGCTTTGCAGATTTCTTTGACAACTTCGGCACCTTTTTTATGCCCCATATTTCTGGGCAAAGCTCTTTTTTTGGCCCAACGGCCGTTGCCGTCCATGATAATGGCGATGTGTTCTATCGGCCTATTTGTACTATCACTACTCAAAACAAAAACCCTTTATGAGAAACAATACTTTTAACTAAAAAAACGAAACAGAGATTAGACTTGCATAATGTCTTTTTCTTTGCGAGCCAATTCTTCATCAATTTTTTTGATTGTTTCATCCGTTAATTTTTGGATTTCATTTTCATATTTCTTTTCTTCATCTTCAGAAATAGCATTATCTTTTTTGAGTTTTTTAATGCCGTCCAAAGCATCTCTTCTTACGTTGCGAACCGCAATTTTGCCTTGTTCTGCATATTTGCCGGCAACCTTAACCAACTCTTTTCTGCGCTCTTCACTCAATGGCGGAATTGGAATACGGATTAATTGACCGTCAGATACCGGATTTAAGCCTAAATCAGACTCTCTTATGGCTTTTTCAACAGCTTTGGCCAAGCTTTTATCCCAAACACTAACAGACAAAGTTCTGGCATCAGGAACACTAACCGTACCAACTTGAGCCAACGGGGTCGGAGAACCATAAGCCTCAACCATAATGCCGTCTAACAAACTGGCATGTGCTCTGCCTGCTCTCAAGCCGCCAAAGTCTGATTTCAAGGAATCAAAACTCTTTTCCATACGTGTTTTGGTATCATTTTTAATTTCATTATAATCTGACATATAAACCTCATTTGATTATTTAATTATTGTAAACTTGCCTTCTCCGGAAACCGTTTTTTGCAATCCGTCTGCCTCACTTTGAGAAAAGACAACAATTGGAATATGATTTTCTCTTGCCAAGGCAATGGCTGATATATCCATCACCTTCAGTTGTTGTTCGATTACTTCATCAAAAGAGATTTCATCATACCTTTTGGCATGCGGATTTGTTTTTGGATCCGAATCATAAACACCGTCAACCTGTGTTGACTTCAAAATAACGTCACATTGCATTTCAGAAGCTCTTAATGCAGCACCGGTATCCGTGGTGAAATATGGGTTTCCGGTTCCGGCAGCAAAAATAACCACTCTTTTCTTTTCCAAATGGCGCAAAGCTCTTCTGTATACATAATGTTCACAAACTTCAGGGATATTTAATCCGGACAATACTCTTGCCGGAACGCCTATTTTTTCCAAAGCATTTTGAATGTAAAGCGCGTTCATCACTGTTGCCAACATTCCCACATGGTCTGCAACGGTGCGGTTCATTCCAGATGAGGCTTCTTTCGCGCCTCGGAAAATATTGCCACCGCCGACAACCACGCAAACCTCAACACCTGCTTCATATACAGACTTTATTTGCTTGGCTAAAGAGTCAATAACCTTGGCAGACATGCCAAACTCTTTTTCTCCCATCAAACCTTCGCCGGAAAGTTTGAGCATTATTCTTTTATATATAGGCTTCATTTATCCATATCCTCTTATATTTTTTTTCAATATAACGGAATAAATCGCTTTGTCATCAACATTTTTTGTTTTTTACCAACAATTCTCTTCATTTATAAGTAAGAAATAAACAAGATGACAAAAATTAAGTTGCAAGATTAAGCTCTTGTGCTAAAACTAGGGAAAATTGGAAAAATTTTATAAAGAGAAAAACTATGAGCGTATCTTTGATTTTTGTTTTGTCTGCTTTGGGCGGATATGTTTTGGGTTCTATTCCTTTTGGTCTTGTTTTAACCAAAATGGCCGGATTGGGTGATATCAGAAAAATCGGTTCAGGTAACATCGGCGCAACCAATGTTTTGCGCACGGGCAGAAAAGATTTGGCTTTGCTCACTGTTTTGTTAGATGCGTTTAAGGCCGGTATTGCCGCTTACATTGCCTATAAATTGGTTGCTCCAAAAGCTTATGTATTTATGGGATGGTATACCGAGCTTAATGTTGTTGCCGAATTAATTGCCGGCTCTTTTGGCATTATCGGTCATAATTTTCCGGTTTGGCTCAAATTCAAAGGCGGCAAAGGTGTTGCTTCTACTTTGGGTTTGTTGTTGGTTACAAACTGGCAAATCGGTTGCTTGGCTTTGTTAACGTGGCTTATTGTTGCCTTCACAACCAAATATTCTTCATTATCTGCGCTTGTGGCCGCATTTATGGTTCCGGTTTATGCTTTCTTTTTAACCTCACCGGTTTATGCCTTCTTTTATTTGCTGATTGCTTTATTGGTTATTGTAAGACATCATGCCAATATTGTTCGTTTGATTAAAGGACAAGAGAGCAAAATCAACCTCAAAAAGAAAGAAAAATAATTAATGCAAACAAATAAGCAACTTGTTGATTGGATCCAGCTTATTAATTGTGAAAATGTCGGACCTGTGACTTTTCATAAATTGCTGGAGACTTTCGGCAGTGCTGAAGCGGCTTTGGCAGAACTTCCTCGTCTTGCCAAATATAAGCTTTTTCCCAGAAATAAAGCAGAAGAAGAGCTTGAAAAAGCACAAAGAAAAGGTGTGCATATTCTTTCTTTGCAAAGCACGGAATATCCAAAAAATTTGCGTCATATGGCCGATGCTCCGCCGATTTTGTATGCTTTGGGTAATTTAGAGGCTCTAAAAAATCCGGTTTCTTTATCTATTGTGGGTGCCAGAAACGCCTCTATTAACGGCAGAAAAACCGCATCTAAAATTGCTTATGATTTGACCAATGCCGGGGTGATGATTATTTCCGGCATGGCCAGAGGAATTGATTCCGCGGCGCATAAAGGCGCTATGTATGCCAAAGCTCAAAAAGGTGAAACAATTGCCGTTTTAGGCACGGGCGTTGACGTGGTCTACCCATCAGAAAACAAAGCGCTTTATCAGCAAATTTGCGAACAAGGCTTGGTGTTATCAGAGTTTTTATTGGGCACAGAAGCTCAAACCAGCAATTTTCCGAGAAGGAATCGTATTGTTTCAGGCTTAAGCTTGGGAACATTGGTGGTTGAAGCCTCTTTACATTCGGGCTCGTTAATCACATCTCGCTTGGCTTTAGAACAAGGCAAAGATGTTTTTGCCATTCCGGGGTCTCCGCAAGATGCTCGCGCGGCAGGGCCTAACAAACTCATTAAAGAAGGCGCGGTTTTGGTGGAAAGCGCAGATGATATTTTAGAAACCTTAAATCTAAATAATCACCACTGTCTAACACAATATATTGACAATTTGGAAAAAAATGTTGATATTCCATTGCAGCTGAAAAAAGTTGAAACAACAAGCCAGGAAAAACTTCCGCTTTGCGAATATATTAATCGGGAAGGTATTTATGTGGATGAACTTATTCGTATCAGCGGGCTTTCTGCTTCAGAGGTTTCTCTTCAGCTACTGGAATTGGAATTAAACGGAAAAATCGAAAGACAACCCGGCAATAAAGTAGCTCTTATTAAATAGGCAAAGGTAAAAATTATGAAATTAGTTATTGTTGAGTCTCCGGCAAAAGCCAAAACGATTAATAAGTATTTGGGCGATGACTATAAGGTATTGGCCAGCTTTGGTCATATCAGAGACTTACCGAGTAAAGACGGTTCCGTCCAACCTGACCAAGACTTTGCCATGACTTGGGAACTTAGCTCCGGCGGACAAAAACGCTTAAAAGATATTATTGCTGCCTTAAAAGATGCTGACACAATCATCCTCGCATCCGACCCGGATAGAGAGGGAGAAGCCATTGCTTGGCATATTTTAGAAGAATTAACCGCCAGAAAGAAAATTGCCGGAAAGAAAATTGAACGCGTGGTCTTTCATGAAATTACCAAAAAAGCCGTTACCGAAGCTATTAAAAATCCGCGCCAAATTGATGATAATCTCGTTTCTGCCTACATGGCTAGACGCGCACTGGACTATTTGGTTGGATTTACACTTTCTCCGGTTTTGTGGCGCAAACTTCCGGGGTCAAAGTCTGCCGGTCGTGTTCAATCCGTTGCATTGCGTTTGATTTGCGAACGCGAAACCGAAATTGAAAAGTTTAAATCTGAAGAATATTGGACCATTGATGCCGAACTTCTTACCGCATCTAAAGCTGTTATTAAGTCCAGATTGATTAATTTAGACGGTAAAAAACTTGAGAAGTTTGATTTAAATTGTGAGGCTAAGGCTTTGGAAGCCAAAGCAAAAATTGAAGCACAAACTTTTGCTGTGGCCAGTGTTGAACGCAAAAAAGCCAACCGTTATCCGGCTCCGCCTTTCACCACATCTACTTTGCAACAAGAAGCCGCCAGAAAATTAAGATTTGGTGCCAAAAAGACAATGCAGGTTGCCCAAAAGCTTTATGAAGACGGTTATATCACTTATATGCGTACCGATGCGGTTAACCTTTCTGAAGAAGCTATCAGCGCTTGCAGAGAAGCTATTGTTAAATATTTCGGTGAGGCATATTTACCTAAAGAACCTAAAGAATATAAAACCAAGTCTAAAAACGCTCAAGAAGCGCACGAAGCTATTCGTCCGGCTCATGTTTCCGAAACACCGAAAAAATTGGAAGGCAAGCTTGATGCCGATGGCTATAAACTTTATGAATTGATTTGGAAACGTACGGTTGCCTGCCAAATGAACCCTGCTGTTTTAGACCGCGTGGTTATTGATTCAATTTCTGCAGACAAGCAAATTTTGTTGCGTGCAAATGGTCAGGTTATTGCCTTTGACGGATTTTTGAAACTCTATCAAGAAAGCAAAGATGATTCTGATGAAGATGATGAAAACAGAATCTTGCCTAACGTTAACGAGGGAGAAAATCTTGATAAAGGACAAATCACCCCAGAACAACACTTTACCACCCCTCCTCCACGCTTTACCGAAGCAAGCCTCGTGAAAAAATTGGAAGAATTGGGAATCGGTCGTCCGTCTACTTATGCCAGCATTATTTCCGTATTGCAGGAACGCAAATATGTGCGTGTTGAAAAATTGCGCTTTATTCCGGAAGACCGAGGCCGAATCGTGACCGTATTTTTGGAAAACTATTTCAAAAAATATGTGGAATATGACTTTACGGCTCAGTTGGAAGAATTTTTGGATGATGTTTCTGCCGGAAAAATGGATTGGAAAAAGCTTTTATCTGGATTTTGGGCAAAATTCATTAAAAACATATCTGCCGTTCAACCTTTGCAAATCAGCGAGGTTATTCAGACCATTGACGATGTGTTATCATATCACTTGTTCCCGCCTCGTGAAGACGGCTCTGACCCAAGAATTTGTCCTGAATGTGGCAAAGGAAAATTGAGCATTAAATTAGGTAAATTCGGCGCCTTTATCGGTTGTTCTAATTATCCCGAATGCAAATATACCAAACCTTTGACTGATGCTATGGAAGAAGCTGCAAATGACACCCCCAAACCGGCTAGTCCGGAAGATAAGACTTTGGGCGAGATTAACGGCTTGAACGTATATTTGAAAAAAGGTCCATATGGTTTTTATCTCCAGCTTGGTGAAGATGCCACTGCTTTGACCGAAAAGCCAAAACGCGTGGCCCTGCCCAGAAATATTACTCCGGAGGAAGTAACTTTTGAGCAGGCTTCAACCTTACTCACCTTGCCCAAACAACTTGGCAACGGTGTGGAAGTGAATATCGGTAAGTTTGGTCCTTATATCAAGCAAGGTAATAAGTCTAAATCTTTGAGCGGAAACGACACTATCTTTAACATTACCTTGGAGCGTGCCGAACAAATTTTGCAAGGCGTGGCTGAACGTCCGGTCGGAAAAGTTTTGGGTGTACACCCCAAAGATAAAAAAGAAATCAGCCTAAACAGCGGACGCTATGGTCCTTATTTGAAATGGGGCAAAAACAACATTGCTCTGCCCAAAGAATTTAAGGACAAAGAGCCAACTTTGGAAGATGCTTTGAAGATTATTGAAGCCAAATTTAATCCTAAATCAGCTGAAAAATAAGCTTAGATTGATTTTAAGCCTCGTTTTTTACCATGGAGGTTGATTTATCTGCCTGATTTTCAGCATAGATTTGTTGTGCCGCAAAAGGAATTAACACGCTCCTTGCTGATTGCGCCGCCAAAGAAAGCGAATTAATTGCCAAGCTTTGTGCTGTTTGTAAAGATAAGTATTCAGCAGAAACTTCATTCATATCTGCCAAAGTGAGTTTATCCGCACCTTCTTCCAACACATTAATCAAATTTTGCGTAAAGTCTTCTCGGTTGGTGACTATGGCATTATAGTTACCAATCTGACTCATTTGCGTGCGCAATTTATTGGTTGCCTCGGTCAGCTCTTCCATGGTCTTTTGCACATCTAATATCGTTGACCATTGCGCCTCTTTTAAGCCTAAGCCCTCTAATGTGGAGTTCACGCCTTTTACAGCAACAGCTGAACCCTCATTGTTGCTGAATTTGATATTAAGCGTGTTTTCTTTCAAAAGATTTACACCTTTATAAGATGAATCATTTGCTACCTTGTCAATCTCGGCCAAGGTTTGGTTAAAGCTCTTCATATAGCCTTTTTGCTCGTCGGTAAGGTTTTCTTTCAAGTAAGTTTCATAACGGTTAAGGTAACCTTCCACCGAGCCAAATTCATCATCATCATCAAATTTCTCATCAGCGGGGCGGTTGAGTGCTTCTTCAACTAATTTGGTGACATCCGGCATTGTCAAAGCGGCAACAGTTCCGGCAGATTGCCAGCCGGCAACTCCGTCTAATGAAGTGATAACTTCTGATGGTACAAAAATTTTATTATATCCCGTAGATACCCAATTCTGCCCATTGAAAGACAATTCCGTTCCGGCAAGAATGTTAAGGGTTTCAAAAGTTTCAGAAGGACTATGATTGTCAAATATTTTTCCACCTTCTGCACTTTCAATCCTAATTTTAGAGTTAAGGATATTAAGAGTACGATCTTTTATTGAAACTCCTTGAAATTTAACACCAGTTGCATTCCTTCCAGTATTTTTAATTTTTATATCTGTATTTTCAATGTAATAGTTTGTAGAAAATCCCCCTCCAGAATTAAAATATATTCCATAAGCATTGGAATTTATTGTAGAAATATTAATTACAGAATTTTTGAATCTTGTAGATTGTCCTAAATCTCCTAGAGAACATTGAATTCCATAATTATTAGCCTGAGTATTGATAGTTGAATTTTCAATATTTAATGATGTAACATTTATTCCATTTGAAACGTTAACAATATTAAGTATTGAATTTTTAAAACTAAATAATCTTCCCAAACCCAAGAAACCAGTACCAGTTCCTCCGCCGTCAATATTAATCTCGGCATTCTCAGCAAATACATTGGTATAACCAAAGGCCGATTCCATCACTGTACCAATGTTTTTCACATCAATCTTATTTTCCAAATAAACCGTACCAGAAATTAATCTCTCTCCTCTACCTTCATTAATCAGCTTAATGTTAGAAAGAGATAAGGCATTTGTAGCTCCATCTTTTGCCTTTATAACATCTGCACTTGAACTGGTTGAACTGTTTTTATTATAAATATACAAATCTGAAATTGCGGTGTTGGTTTCAGTTACAATCGCTCCTGAGGTGTCAGACTTAGTGAAAGTCAGTTGTGAGGTGTGATAATTCTCATCTTTGGCATTAGCGTTTTTGTCAGCATAATAGTTGATGCCCCTTAGGTTTTGCCCTTCTTTTAGGTTTAAGGTCACATCACCACAATCAATCTTGCCATAGATGACAATATCGCCTTTTTCTCCGCTGTTTAACACAACTTGGAGCTCATCAACCGTGCTCACCACCGCAATTACGCCTTCTTGCTCAGAGAGCCAAGCTTTGCTCACGGCCGGCGGGACCTCAACTGAGGGGAATATCTCCACAGCTTTGCTTGCCAAACCCGAGGCTTGCGCAATCAATTCCGCTTGCGTTTCCATACCTTCATTGGCGGCTTGAATGGTTTGAATTCCTTGCCCCATAGCATCAAGAAGCGCGTTCAAGTCCGCCGCAGCGTTACTTAAACTCTGCGCAGTGTAATAACTTGAGGCATTGTCTATGGCGGAATTAACCTTTTTGCCGGTAGAGAGCATTTCTTGCACTTTGCTCATCTGATTGCTGATATTGTTTAAGGACAATAAGCTACTGCGCATGGCTAAAGGCAATGTGACGTTATTAACCATCATACACCCGCCTTGCGCTTATTAACGCTTTGATTTGTATTGATTTTATAAAACGACAAAGATGTGATAATAATAATTTTTGAATTAAACGGCAATGAATCAAACGGCATATATTTAAAAACAACAAAACCGCCGCAAAACTCTCCATTTTTGCGGTGGGCATAGCGTTTCCTTGCGGAATATGTCTCAGTTCTTGACACATCATTTCTCGCATCCTTGCCGTTAAATTCTCTTATAACATAAGCTGATTATATCAATTTTTGGTTAATAGGGCAAGAATTTTCGGAATCAAAAGATGTTTTACATAAAAAAAATACCGTTGAAAAAATCAACGGTATTTTTGAATTGTATTAAGGATTAGAATCCTTCAGTATCTAAGCGTTTTCTCATTTGCTTACGAGCACGTCTAACAGCTTCAGCTTGACGACGAGCTTTTTTCTCTGAAGCTTTTTCATGACAACGACGCAATTTCATTTCACGGAAGATACCTTCTCTTTGCATCTTTTTCTTCAAAACTTTCAAAGATTGAGCAACATCATTACCGATAACAGTAACTTGAACCACTTAAATCACCCCTTTTCATGTTCATTAAAGGTTATTCCAAATACAGAGTCTTCTCTGTTGCAAACGTTTGTATCACAGACTTTTTCTTTTGGCAAGCTTTAATAAGGCTTTGCTTTATAAAAAAAAGAAATTATTATGCGATGATGTTCGGCATGATAGAAGCTTCAACTGATTTGATTTTGCTTTTGATGCCGGTACGTTGCGAATTTAATTGTTTTGCTTGAAAAAAATCTATGGTTTTGTTTTGTCTGACTAAATGTCTGATATCTGAACAAACACGACGCTCTTCCAACTTTAATTCGCAAAGCTGTTGGTAGAGTTTGTTCATATTATTTTGATTATTCATCAAAGCTAATTCCCTTATTTATTAAAAAAAAAGCTGAAAATAAAATTTTTTACTGGAAATCTTTCCATAAAATTTGTATTAGTATACAACAAAATGTGTTTAAATGCAATAAATAAAAGTTCTAAAACTAAAAATTAGGAGATTTATATGACAAAAAGAATTGGTATTTTAACCAGTGGCGGCGACTGTGCCGGCCTTAACGCTGTGATTAGCTCCGTTGTTATGGCCGCTTCTCAAAAAGGTTGGGAAGTTTATGGAATCCATAACGGAACTGACGGTATTACCGAAACACCTCACAGTTATGAAGTGTTAACCGTTCATAATTTTTCTGATTCTCCTTGGCCCAGATTGAGCGGATCTTATCTTGGTTCTTTGAACAAGGGTGTTAAAATGGAATCTTTGGAAACCATGAGCCAAAAATTTGCTCAAGGCGTTAAAGATTTAGGCTTGGATGCTATTGTTGTTGTGGGTGGCGACGGTAGTATGAATATTGTTTCTAACTATTGCAAAGGTTTGGATGTTCATGTTGTGGGTATTCCTAAAACCATTGATAACGATACTCCGATTACAGAATTTTCCGTTGGTTTCCAAACTGCTGTTCAAGTTTGCACCAAAGCCGTTGATGATTTGTATTTGACTGCTCGTTCTCATAACCGCGCAATCATTATGGAAGTTATGGGTCGTGATGCCGGTCACTTGGCTATGCACTCAGCTTTGGCCGGTGCTGCCGATGTTTGCTTGGTTCCTGAAATTCCTTATACTATTGACGGCATTATCAACAAGCTCAAAGAAGTTAAGGCTAGCGGCCGCAACAACGCTATCATCGTTGTTTCTGAAGGTATTAAAAACGAAAAAGGCGAACATGTTTCTAACAAGAAAAACTTGGTTGGCGAAGCTGTTTATGGTGGTATCAGCCAATATTTGACTGACGAAATCAGCGCTCGCTACAATGAATTCCAAATTCGTTCTACAACCTTAGGACATATTCAACGCTCAGGCACTCCGGTTGCTTTTGACCGTTTGCTCGCTTATGTTTATGGTGCTAAAGCCGTTGAACTTTTGGATAAAGGTGTTAACCGTCATATGGTTATTTGGAAAGCCGGCCACGTTGAATCTGTTTCTTTTGACGATGTGGTTAAAGAAGGTACAACCAAACTTGACACAAACAGCGATTATGTTAAAGCTGCTCGTGCTTTGGGTATGTATATCGGTGAATGTAAATAACCTGTTATAATCTTATGAAAAGGCAAGTTCTTGTAACTTGCCTTTTTTACACTTCTTAGCAAAAGGATTAGCTTATGACTAAAATAACTTGGAAACCCGGCACCCTTTTGGCTCCCGTGCCGCCGGCACTTATTTCTTGCGGAACTGTTGAAAAGCCTAACGTTATGACCGCTGCTTGGACCGGTATTATTGCCTCTGATCCGGCAATGACCTATGTTTCTATCCGCCCGAGCAGATATTCTCACCAAATTATAAAAGAGAGTAAAGAGTTTGTTATCAACCTTCCTAACCTGCCTTTGGCTTTTGCTACCGACTGGTGCGGTGTGAAGTCCGGCAAAGATGTTGATAAATTCAAAGAAATGAATTTAACCCCCTCTCCTTGTTCTCAGGTAAAAGCGCCGCAAATTGAAGAAGCTCCGGTTTCTCTTGAATGCAAAGTTAAAAGCATTACAAATTATGGAACACATGATATGTTTTTAGCTGAAATTGTGGCCGTTAATGTTGATGATAAATATATTGACGAGGCCGGCAAACTCTGGCTTGAAAAAGCCGGTTTATTGGCTTATGTCCATGGTTTTTATTACACACTCGGACGCAAGCTCGGAAAATTTGGCTTCTCTGTTGAAAAAAAGCCCAAAAAAGTTAAAGAAAAAGAATTTGAGGTTAAAACAGAAAATAAAAAAACTTATAAAAAAGCCAAGGCAAATAAAAAACCCTCAAAAAAAGCTTAGTAAAACAAAAAAGCACCATTTAACATGGTGCTTTTTTTATTACAGAATAAAAACGCTTGTAGTTTTACAAGATAACTAAACTTGTTTCAAACCTTTTATTTTGGTTAGTTTGTAAGCTATCTGACGTCTTTTTTTCAATTACTTCACTCGGAGGTGCAATAATTTTTTGTGTTTCAGGCTCTTTTTCGGCTTTTTTCTTAAAAACAATGCTCAATGCTAATATCTGCTCTTGGCATATTTCTTTAAAACGTACCTTAACACTATCTGTTATGGCTATAACATCTTTTTCTGAAATTCCGCCCTGTTTGATAATTTGCTCTTTGGTTAAAACCTTAATTAAATCTTTGGTGTCATCTTCGTTTATTTTTTTCTGATTTGCTGTTATATATTCAATTTCACACTGCAAATCTTGACTGACATCTGTTTCTACCTTTCCTTTCTGCAATTGTATTTCAGACTTTGGTTCGGTCTTTGCTTGGGAAGATACCTCTTTTGATGACAGAAAAGAAAAATCAGAAATATTTGCTTTGTAAAAAAAATATAATCCGCCTATGGCAAATGCCAATAAAACCAGCGGTAAAAAAACTTTTTGCATAATGATAATATTTTAGTTAAACATAAAAATTAATTTGTAATTTTATATTTAACTTTTTTGTATTTTTTTGTCAATATTTTATCTGTGTTGATTTTATTACTTTTTCTCTGCTTCAACTTCTGTTTTTTCTTCAGTTTCTTCTTTTTTGCGACCTCTCAAATTAGCCAAGAATTGGGCTTCCATCTTCATATATTGTGTTAACAACCAACGAGATTGGAATAAAACAATTACCGTACCGCAAAGCATTAAAAGAATAACCTCAACATTTTCGGTTAAAAAGTGATGCACAACCGTTACAATGAAAAAGCAGATAATCAACAAGCGCAAGCTTGTCATTACCGCCAAGGGCAAACGATTGCTTTTTTTGGCCATCCATAATTTATAATAAATCTTAGCCAACACACTGTTTGAAACAAAGAAGTTGCGCACATTTTCTACATTTGCAGCCCAACCGTTGCAAAAATCAAATTTATCTTCCAGCTTTTTAACCACGCCTTCTTTTTCTTCCTCTGCCACCGGTTCTTCAGCCTTTGGCTTTTTCCAGAAGAAAAGGTATCTGATGGTACCAATAATAAAGCTTGGCAAAATGGCTTCCCAACCGATAAGCGCTTTTAAGAACGGAGACATTAACACCAAGGTAATTGCCGTGGTTGTGATGCGTCCCCATAACCCTGGGAACACAGCATGCATAAAGGGCTGAATATATGAGCCGGAAATAATGATAATGAAATATAAAATCATTGAAAACAGAACCAAGCGCAAGAAATAATTCTTAAACAACTCGCCCCACATTTTTTCTTCCGATGGTGTTGTGGTTGGAGCTTTTTCTGTTTTGTTAAAATATTCTGCCAACTTTGTCGGCATAATATTTATCAACTTTTTATAAAACGGATCTGCCGCTTTTATCATCATCGGCGTAAAGAATGTGGTGATAACACATACTGCCACAATTATCGGATATACTTTTGCATCCAAAACATTTAAGCTCATGCCCAAAGAGGCTATAATGAAAGCAAACTCACCTACTTGAGCCAAAGAAAATCCACCGGAAATGGCAGTTTTAAGCGGCTGGCCGGAAATAATAAACCCTAAGCAAGATAAAGTTGTGTTACCAATCATCACAATGGCTGTGATAACCAAAATGGGTTGCGCATATTCAATAAACAATGCCGGATTAACCATCATTCCCACTGAAACGAAAAATACCGCGCCAAAAAAGTCTTTTAACGGCTTGATGTTTTTTTCTATCCTATCAATCAGCTCTGTTTCAGATAAAATGGAACCCATTAAAAATGCACCCAATGCTGAAGAAAAGCCAAATCCGGTTGCAAGTAAGACCATACCAAAACACATACTAATCGTGATTAAGAGTAACATCTCATCATTTAAGTATTTGCTGATTTTTTCCAAAAATGTCGGTACCAAAGATATGCCGATAATAAAGCACAATATTAAGAAGAAAAACAATTTTGCGGCACTTATCAAAATCTTTCCGCCGTCAATTGAGCTTCCGACTGCCACCATAGGCAACAAAACTAACATCAAAATTCCAACCAAATCTTCAACCACCAAAACGCCAAAAACGAGGTCTGTAAACTTTTGTTTTTTAATATTTAAATCTTCAAATGCCTTGATAATAATGGTGGTAGAGGACATGGATATCATACTACCCAAGAAGAAACTATCCATTGTGGACCAGCCTAACAACAAACCGGTACTATACCCGATAAAGAGCATAAACAAAACATTTGAATTTGCCGTTATCATGGCAGATTTTCCCACATTCATCATCTTCTTAAAGCTAAACTCCAGCCCTAAGCCAAAGAGCAAAAAGATTACCCCGATATCTGCCCACATTTGCAGATTTTCTTTATCACTGACTGTCGGCACAAGGTTAAAGTATGGTCCGGCCAAAATTCCGGCTAAGACATATCCCAAAACAATGGGTTGTTTGAACTTTTTACAAAACAAAGTTGTCAAACCGGCATAAATTGTAATTAAGGTTAAATCTACAATCAGTGTGTGAATAGAGTGCATCTTTTTATCCTGAAAAAATATTATTTTGACGCTTTAGAAAATAGCTTAGATTGGTTGAAAAATTATTACTTTTTGAAGCTTTTTCAATATTTTTAAAACAAAAAAGCACCCAAACGGGTGCTCTTTTATTTTTTTCAAGCAAGTTCTGCCAAAATATTTTCTCTTGCTTGATTTTCCATAAGATTTTGGAAAAATTCGGTTTGGAAAATGTTTTCTCTGTCAATCAAGCTTTGTAGGAATGATCGACGTTTTGCCTGATATTCCTCGTTGCTCACTGACTTATACTGGTTGCGAATATTTCGCTGATAAGCTCTTAGGACATTTACGCTGTTGCTTCCCAAAATGCTTAAGTCTAAATCAGCTATAAGCTTTGCAGCATTACATTCTCCGAAGCGATCGTGCTTGGTTGCCAAGACACATTTTTCAATAACTGACTTATCCGCCATTTTGGGCAAATATTCAGCCATTGAGGAAAAAGACATTTCTTCATTATCCCGCCGTGTTTCATCCAGGATATAATCATGAATGAAAATTGAAAAAATAAGCTCTCTTGAAACACTACTCAAGTTTTTGTACCGAATCGCCAACAACTCTAACATATAGGCGATGTGAGAGAAGTTGTGATAAGCTCTTTTTTCATAATTAGCCTTCAAATCAGCCCAGATTTTTGCTAAAATTTCAGGGTCATTCGGCCACCAAATTTGGAATGTCTTTTTGAAAAAAGCTTCCAAGTTTTTGCTTACCAATGCTTGATACGCAACTTCTGGAACAAAATTTCTGATTTTGAAAAAGCGCAGCTCAGCACATCTGTTTTTAATACGATTGGGAGAAAACATAAGCTTTGTGCTTTGTATATCATCCAACCCTTCACTAAAGAGCCAATCTTCATACATCGGGCGCAATATTCCGGATTGAGCAACCTTTTCCAGACCTTGACAATAACCCGAGATAAAAATGCTATCATCACTATCACTGACAAAGCTGGCTTGCAAAGTTTGGCTATCTGAAATCTCAACCAAACAACGACTTAAATTTAATGCCGATGTCGGATTTTTCTGCCGATAATCTTCAACCGCTCTTCTAATCAGATTTTTTCTTTCTTCTACGCTAAACAAATATTCTCGTTCAGGATAGTTAATTATCTTAACTATGATTTTTTCACATTCAGCGGACAAAGCATCTATAATGTGCAAATAAACCGATGTGATTGGGTCAAATGCTCCGGCAAAAACCGCAATTTTTTCTTTTCTTTCCATTTTGCTTACTTTTAGAGTTAATAATATTCGATTCTATATTTTTTGACTATTTTGAGACAAAATATATATTTTTTTCGATTTTACATAGGCTTTATAAAATAATTTTTTGTTACTCAACCCTTAGCAAAACTTGACTTTTTTGTCAATAAATATTTTTTATAGACTAAAAATATTGACAAAACGCATTTTTTAGCATAATATGCAATTCAGTGTGAATATTGGGAGTTTGATAAATGTATAATTTTGACGACACTAAGACCAAAGAACTGGAACAATTATTTGAAAAAAAAGATATTGTCAGTCTAGAAAACTTTATTGAAAAAAATATTGAATATAAAAAGATATATAGCTTATTAAAAGGTCGATTTTATTTTGACAGTAATAATAAATTCCTTTTTAAGTTATCTCCTTCTTATCAATCTGCTTCTCTTATCTCTTTTCTTCCCGAAAAAAATCCTGTTTCTTCTTTTTCTCAACCAACGCAATATAATCTTGAAATCTTAATTATCAGACGCGATGTTAACGGTGAATTCCACCGTGCTGAACAAATGCACTTTGATGCTTCTGATAATATTAACTTTGTAGATTTAGAAGACGATGCTATCTTATTGGCAAACAAGAATAATCCTAAACAGCTCATTCGTCGCTATTTTAGAAATTCTTCTTCTCAAACCATTCCACAATTGGAACTTATTTCACAAGATGATATTGATATGAAGAAACAACGTCTGATGCTCATCCGTGACGCTTATAAAAACAGATTTGACCCTTATCAGAGCAAACAACCCTTGCGTCAGACATTATCCGTATTGAGCCAAGAAATTAAAAATATTCGAAATGCATAAAAAAAGGCGGAACTTTTCCGCCTTTTTTATTTTTAACCAAAAACTTTTTTATCAAGTTTTTCAAGCTCATCTATATAATCAGATATCAGCTTCAAACCTTTGTTCCAGAATTTTGGATCATTAGGGTTTAAGGCAAACGGCTTTAATAACTTATCATAATCGGTAATGGCCGTTTTTTCCAACATCTGTAAATATTTTGCCGGAAAATCTTTAACACTGCCGTCTTGGCTTACTTCATACAAAGAGTTTACCAAACAATCTGCAAATGAATAAGCATATACATAAAACGGCAAGAAGAAAAAGTGTCCGACTTGTGACCAGATGTAAGCTGAATTTTCATCAACCCTAACATAAGGACCCAAGACATCTTTTTGAATCTCTACCCAAATATCGGCCAAACGCTTTTCTGAAAGTTCGCCTGTTTTTCTTTCTTCATGCGCTTTGGTTTCAAAGAAATGAAACGCAATTTGGCGGAAAGACGTGTTAATCATGTCATTTACTTTTGATGCAATCAGACATAACTTGGTTTTGTCATCTTTAATGTTTCTTAACATAGATTGAAATGTTATCATTTCACCAAAAACAGATGCCACTTCTTCAGAGGTCATTCTGGAGGTTTCATTCAAATCTCCGTTCTTTTGTCTTAAGCGCATATGACAACCATGACCAAGCTCATGAGCCAACGTCAACACATCATTTTCTTTGCCGACAAAGTTAAGCAACAAATATGGATGCTTTACACTGCTTGTTCCAGCTGCAAATGCTCCGCTTCTTTTTCCATCACGCGGAGGAACATCAATCCAGGCATTTTCAAAAAACGGTAATGCCGTTTCATACAACTTTGGAGAAAACTCTTTATAAGCGTTTAAGACCGTATCTACGGCTTCTTTCCAGCTATAATGCAAATCTGCCGAAAACGGCAATGGTGCGTTTCTGTCCCAATATTCAATTTTATCAACGCCCAACCATTTTGCTTTTAATTTATAAAAGCGGTGGCTGATTTTCTTATAATTTGCTTTAACTGTTTCGGCCAAAGCATCAACCACTTCGTCTTTAACATTTTCACTTAAATTGCGCTCTGAAACCGGACGTTTGTAGCCGCGTTTGTTATCTTCAATAGCCTTGTCTTTAATGACCATATTATAAATAAAGGTAAACAAAGGTGCATTTTCTTTGCAAACACGATTTAATTCTTTGCCGGCCTTTTCTCTGGTTAGAGCATCTTTATCTTGCAACAATTTAGAAATTTCGGCATCGTTATATTCTTTGCCATCTATAATAAATTTTAATCTGGAAGAATATTCTTCATACAAACGGACCCAAGCGGCAGATGATGTGACAGATTTTTCGAGCAACACCTCTTCCACTTCTTCTTTTAACTCGTGTTTCTTAAAACGCAAAACGCGCTCAAACCACGGTTTGTAAAAAGCAACTTTTTCATCTTTTAACCATGATTTGATTATTGCATCGGGAAGGTTATTAATTTCAAGCGTAAAGAACACTAATGGTTTTGCATATTCGGTTAAGGCTTCTGATGTATTTTGATAAAAAGCCATCGCCGCACCGTTTTTCATCTGTGTGCACATATTTAGGTAACCAAACTCACCCAAAATTGTGCCCAGAGTATCTAAATGCTCATATTCTTGCAAAACTTTATATATTTCTTTTGCATCTAATTTTGCCAAGTTGCCTTTATATTTTTTGGCAAAATCTAAAGCTTTTTTCTTATATTCTGATAAATCTTTTTTGATTTTTGGGTCTTCTATACCCTTATATAAATCAGATAAATCCCATGCAGGAAGTTCATTTTTTTTGCTCATTTTCACTTTCCTTTTTTGGTTGTTCTTTTGTTGTATCAGCTTTTACTTTTGAAAGTTCTTCCAGTTTTTGAATTTTTTCTATATTAGCATCATCATCTGCATTATCAACTTCGTCTTCAAAGAATTTTTCTTCCGGAATTTCGGGCGTAAAAATATAATTTGCCCAAGGGGTGTTTTGTTTTCCGTCCATCCATAAAGAAAAGCCTTTACCAATTATCTTGGCATCACAAATCGTATTTTCTAAAATGTGCTTGATACCGCAGGTAAATTTGCTTTCTTTCGGGCAAGCCATTATATTTTCCGCCATTGCTTCCGTGCAAGGAATAAAGCCTCTTTTTTGGTAATCATATCTTGGAGAAAGAATGACCAATAAAAAAAACATAAATCCTATAAGCAGAATTAAGCTGATTAAAAATCCAAACCAGTATTCTTTCATAAAGTAATAAAGTTTTCTCATTTTTGGTTTCTTTCTTTATAAAGCTTTTCTAAAAGGGCTAATTCTTCTTGGGTATTAGCGGCAGAAGCTTCATAAACAGAACACTCGATTGCACTGCATTTCCAACCTTTCTTTAAGGCAATGCTGATTGCATCTGTCAGATAATATTCTCCGGCGGCGTTGTTATCTGAAATTTCATCCAAAATTTCAAACATTTTAGAACCGTCAAAACACATCATGCCTGAATTGCAGAACTTAATGGCTTTTTCTTCTTCCGTAGCGTCTTTAAATTCGACAATACGTTCAAGTTCACCGTTTTTCATAACCAAGCGGCCATATCTTGCGGCATCTTCCGGAACAAAGCCTACACAAACTACTGCATAACCCTCACGGCGTTTTTGCAAAATCTTTTCAATTGTTTCGGTTGTATACAAAGGTTGGTCTCCAAAAATAACCAAAACATCTCCATCGAATCCTTTTAATAAATCTCTGGCGCAGTTAACGGCATGTCCGGTTCCTAATTGTTTGTCTTGCACACAGGTTTTGTATGGAGCCACTTCTTTTTTTACCAAGTCTCCTTCCGGAGAAATAACCGTAATAATTTCGGAAACACCTGATTTTTCTAATGTATCAATAATATGTCTTATCATCGGCTTTCCGCAAACAGGCATCATAACCTTTGGTAAATCAGATTTCATTCTTGTTCCTTTACCGGCGCCCAAAATAACTGCCGCAACTTTTCTACTCATCCTATTTCCTTTCTTTTATAATATTTTAATGAATCTGAGTCTATTCTAGTATATGTATAATTTTTATTAACATTAAAGAGACTTTTATGAGAAAACTTTTTTTTGCAATATGTTTCAGTTTTTATTGCTCTACGGCAATTGCTGCTACTCGCGGTGTCTTGGATATTAATCAAGCACAAAATCAGGCTCAAGCTCTTAACTTTGAAGAACAACAAAAAATTAATGAAGAGCGAAGAAATTTAGCAAAAATGTCTAAAGAAGAAATGGATGATTATCTCCGCGAGCGTTTAGAAAATGTCGTTATTACCTCTCTTGACAATGATGATGGTTTAGGTGGAAACAGTTCTGTCAGCATACAAAAATCTGAAGAAGCTCTGGCTATGGAAAAAGAATCTCAAAAAGGATTTTTTGAACGCATTTATGATAATGCCATGAGCAATCTCAAGAATACATCTAAACCTCGAGAAAAAGCACCTCTTTATACCGATGGAAAACTAATTCTTCCATCTGCAGCAGAACAAGCTCTGTATCGTCAATACCAAAATATTCAGGATAACAAACCTCAAGGCCCCGTTATTGAAACGAACCTTCCTCCTTTGAATGAAAAAGTTCTTATTCCGGCAATGGAACATATTCCTTATTATTTTTCTAAAATAGAAATTTTACCTGACGCCTTTGGCAAATTTACCGATACTATTGTTGTGGTTGCTAATAACAATAAAGTTAAAAACGGTATAACACGCGCCTTCCCCAAATATTTGCTTAACCGAGAAGGTCAAAGACAAAAATTATCCTATAACTTGATTGATGTAAAAATAAACGGAAAAGAAATCCCTTATAAAATTGTTAATCGAGGAAATTATGTCTTTTTTGAACCGGAAATCGACCTTGGATTAACGCCAGGTGTTTATCAATTTTCTTTTGAATATACTATCAATAATATCATCTTGGCTTATGATAATTTTGATGAATTTTACTGGAATATTACCGGAAACGTATGGAATTTGATTATAGCTCGTGCGGGCGCCGTTATTGATTTTCCGCCACAGACTCAAATGCTTGGACAAATTGCCTTGACCGGATACCCTGGTGCTTGGAATGAGAATAATGTTGACTTTGTTGCCCATCCTAATCAAAAAAATATTTTAGCTTTCAGTGCTAAAAATCCATTGTTTATCGGAGAAAGTGTTAACCTTATTGTTTCTGTTCCTAAAGGTAGTGTCAATATTCAATCTTTTAACGGCAAGCTTTTGCAATTTATTAGTGAATACGGCAATATTTTATTTGCATTTTTAGGATTATTGGCCATTCTTGGGTCTTATTTACTTTCTTGGCGTGATTTTGAAAAAAATCCTCAAAAATATCAAAAAAACAGCACCAGAAACCCTTACTTAATGCGCTATGTGCTTAAAAATCATATCGATAACAAAAATTTTGGTATTTTTCTTTTGGAACTATATCGCAAAAATATTATTGATATTGAAAAAAATGATGAAAATATTTTCTTGGTTAAAAAAACAGATAATTATTCAAGCTTGTCTAAAAATGAAAGAAAAGCCATGACGTACCTGTTTGCTAATCATGAAGCTATTCTTAATGTAAATCAAAACAATATGTTTAAGTTCAAAAAGGCCATGCAATATATCCTTAAAGAAAGTAAAAAGCAGGCTACATTTTTTAAGTTAAAACTCAATCTCCCTTATATTGCTTTTGGTCTTACTATGCTTATTTTAACACAGATGGCTATTTCTTTAATAGAAAGCGATTTTTCATATTATTTCTCTTTCTTTATGAGCATAGATGCGCTATTAATATTATTTATTAGCTTGTTATTTATTCGCTTCAAAAGAAAATGGCTCAATATTTTATTAAAAACAGAGGCTATTCTTGCCATTGGCGGCACTGTCTTTTTCTTATTGGCAATTGTAAATCTGTCTTCTGCTTTATTGATTTTGGCATCAATGATTGCAATTTTCTTATTTGCCAATATTTTTTCTCAACCAGACTGTTTGTTAAATTCTGCGTTAATTAATGCTCAAGGAATTTCTAAACACCTCAAGGAAAATAGTGATGTTATTGCTCTTGGAAATGAATTTTCTCGTAGTCAGGCAACTATTTTTGCTTTAGACTGTGAAGATGCTTATATTAAAGCACAACCTCATTCTAAGTTAGAAATGGTTCAAGAAATTATAAAGTTCATTAAATAAAAAAAAAAGCCGCTTCCGCGGCTTTTTTTATTCCTCTCTTTGTTTATGATAAACATAATTCAAGTATTGATATATATGAGTCATAAAAGAAGCTTTTAAAAAAGCATCAAAAAAACCAACCATATTAATTAATAAAGAAAAACAAAACTTAATCATTATACTTTCTGTTCTGAAAGCCAAAAATATTGTTCCTAATAAATTCATTGCAATTGCTGACGGAATAGCCATAACAATAAAGCCCAGAATAATTTTTACAATATTTCCTTTTGTCATTTCGGTTGAAAGCTTTAGCGTCATTTCTTTATTTTCGCTCGCTGTTGCAGGAAAAATAAGTATATATCGGCAACAAAATATAAAAGCAATAAGAGCAATTATTATGCCCATTTGAAATGCTATTCCTCTCTGTCCGGTCAATATAGTTACAATGATGCCAAAAATTCCTGATAAAAAAGCAACTATTATTAAAAAAGCTAAAGACCATCCCATATATTTACATTCTATTTTTCCAAAACGTAAAGTAGATGGTAAACTTTCATTTAAAATAATCTTTCTAATCAGTGCAACTGACATAACTATTGAGGTTAAGTATGAAATAATTAAATATTCATACTTCCAAGAATTTTTTAAGCACTCTACATTATCCACTGTACACAGTGTTTGAAAACCGGCCAAATAATCAAAAACCACAACCAAAACCAACCAAGATAAGCTGAATTTTAACAGTATATCTACATGAGCAAATACATATGCAAAACTTCTGCTTATGCACTCATTTAAAGGGAGTTTAATTATTTTCATTGTCTATTTTATCCTCTTTGATTAAATAATCATATTGTAACATAATACTGTTAAACACCATCATGGCAAAAATTACAAAAATCCACTGATACAAAATTTCTGTTGTAACTTCTGTATATAAACCAGCTACTAAATTACGTGTTTCGCTTAACACACCGCTCAGTAAATATGTGCTTATTGTTAATATAAAGAAATAACTAAACAATATTCTGCTTGTGTTTCCTCTGGTCTTATACCAAATTTCTTTTAATGTGATGCCTTTTTTATAATTTATCGTACAACCTAGAATCGGATAAAATCTAATTAAAAAGAAAGGCATTACCAATACAATAAAATAAAAAAAGAAAACAACTGCTTCTATTCTCCAATCCGGATTGGGAACACGTACATATAATGCCCAAAAACCTAGCAGAGGTAAGATATTTAATAATACGATACCTGCAAACTGAGCAAAAAATATCAAGTCTCTTTTTTCTACTCTAAATAATTCGGGTAAAGAAATATTTCTTTTCTGTGTTGTAAATACATACCACTTAACACAAGATTGAGACATAATGAAGCACTTGATAATAAAATAAAGAGAGAACAAAAGTATAGAATTTGAACAAAATGTTCCTTCTCCATAAGAGCATTTCACAGAAAGGCCGAAAACCATTCCAAAGAAAGCCATAATCAGACTTGCAACAATACTTACGCTCATAAAAGGTTTAACATAATCAAAAAGCATGCTCAAGGGCATAAATAGAGATTTCAAAACAGGTAACTTTTTGGGTTTAGGTTCCGTAGATGGAGCTAAAAATCCACCTTCCTGAAATAAGCTATTGTCTCTGAATTTTCCTTGTAGACTTTGTAAGATTTTATTGAGCATTCTAAATCTCCTTTATGGTTGTAACCCCTGATATTGCCCTTATCTTACTGACAACATCATTGGCAAAAGCATATCCTCCGGCCAGTTCTATTCTGACATCCCATTCGGGAATTTCCGGCTTGATATATATTTTATTAACGCCATTTAAATCATGTTTCAAAACTTCATGAATCGGTTGTATTGCCGTTTTATCATTAACATAAATTATCATTCCGTTTGCCACATTGGCAATTGCTTGATCTAAAGTTTCGACCATATTAACCATGGTTCTTGGTTTTAATTCTTCATTTTCTTTGGTAATCGAAACACTGACTAAAAGCGGAAAGCCGGAATTAATGACTTCTTCATATTTGGCTAAGCCGTCAGAAAACATCAGACATTCAAAATTGCTTGTTCCATCAGAAAGCTCCAGAAAAGCATATTTATTGCCTGATTTACTGATGCGTTTTTGGAAAGAAGTTACGCATCCGGCTAATTTAGCACGAATATTATCTCCTACTCTCACACTGCCATAAACTTCTCCGGCCGGCTTAACTCCTAATTTTTCCATACCTTCTTTATAGCTATCTAACGGGTGTGCAGAAATATAAAAACCAATAGCTTCCGCTTCTACTTTCAATTTTTCTAACTCCGGCCAATCCGGCTTATCTGCCAGTTTGACCTTGGTGTGCAATTCTTCTGTTCCAAATAATGAAGCTTGCGAACTGGTTTTTAACTCTGTGGAAGAATAAATATGCTGTATAATTGTTTCAATATTTGCAAAAATCTTTCCTCTGTTCTTTTCCAAACAATCAAACGCTCCGGCTTTGGTTAATTGCTCCAACTGGCGGCGGTTAATCTGTTTGAAATCAGTACGATGAATAAAATCAGACAGATCTTTATATGGGCCGTTCTTTTTTCTTTCTTCCACAATGCTTTGCATATTAGCTGCACCTACACCTTTAATAGCACCTAAGGCATAGCGAATATTATTACCTTCTACAGCAAACTCTGCATGAGAATGATTAATATCAGGTGGCAAAACCTTAAAGCCAAGTTTTTTGCATTCTTCTTTATAAATTTGCAATTTATCCACATTGGTCATATCCAATGTCATCACCGCACACATAAACGCCACCGGATAATGTGCCTTTAAAAATGCTGTTTGATATGAAACCAAAGAATATGCTGCCGCGTGTGATTTGTTAAAACCATAAGACGCAAATTTTTCCATTTGGTCAAAAATTGCCGTTGCGGTGGCTTCCGGAATACCTTTTTTCAAGGCACCTTCAGTAAACATAGCACGTTGCTTTGGAATTTCATCGCGCATTTTTTTACCCATCACCTTACGGAGTTTATCCGCACCGCCCATGGTGTATCCGCCCAAAACCTGCGCAATTTTCATAACCTGTTCTTGGTACACCATAATACCATAAGTTTCACCCAAAATCGGCGCTAAATCAGGATGCAAATAGGTAATTTCTTCTTCACCGTGCTTGCGCTTAATGTAAGTTGGAATGTTATCCATCGGTCCCGGACGGTACAAAGACACAATAGCGATTAAATCTTCAAAACGGTCAGGACGAATCTGTTTGTGAACGTCTTTCATACCCGGAGATTCAAATTGGAATACCGCTGAGGTATCACCTCTGGATAACATTTGATAAGTGTCTTTATCATCTAGCGGAATATTATCTATATCTAAATCTATTCCCTGACTAGTCTTAATCCAGTCTACTGCTTTTTTAATAACGGTTAGAGTTTTTAAGCCCAAAAAGTCAAACTTAATTAAGCCGGTTTCTTCCACAAACTTCATATCATATTGGGTTACCGGCATGTCTGCCTTAGGATCTTTGTACAAAGGTACAAGCTCATCTAACGGGCGGTCACCAATAACCACGCCGGCCGCATGCATACCAGATTGTCTGTATAGACCCTCAAGCTTCATACCTATATCAAAAAGCTTATTAATCTGCGGGTCGTTTTGGCGCATTTCTTCTAATTCGGGAACTTGCTCCAATGACTCTTTTAAGGTGGGGTTTTTACCTTGAACCCCCGGTGGGATCATTTTAGAAATTTTATCTGCCTGAGAATATGGCATTTGCAACACGCGTGCTACGTCACGAATAACGTTTTTGGCTTGCAATTTACCATAAGTAATAATTTGTGCCACATGGTCAAAACCATATTTATTTTGCACATATTCAATAGTTTTGTAACGGTTTTCTTGGCAGAAGTCCACGTCAAAGTCAGGCATGTTTACACGTTCTGGGTTTAAGAAACGCTCAAACAATAAATCTAACTTCAAAGGATCCAAGTCGGTAATTTTTAAAGACCAAGCTACAATTGAGCCCGCACCGGAACCACGCCCCGGCCCTACCGGAACACCATGTCCTTTGGACCAACGAATAAAGTCTGACACGATTAAGAAATATCCGGGGAAGCCCATTTTCTTAATCACGTTAAGCTCATATTCCAAACGCTGATAATATCTCTTGTCTATCTCTTGTTTTTCTTCTTCGGTCATGCCTTCATAATAAACATGAACTTTCATACGCTCATTTAAGCCTTTATAGGCTTCTTCGGTAATAAACTCGTCTTGTGTTCTGTTTCCAGGGCATTCAAAAATAGGCAATAACGGCTGAACCTTTTGCGAAATAAAGTTGCAGCGCATGGCAATATTAACCGTATTTTCAATGGCTTCCGGAAGATCTTGGAATAGTTCGACCATTTCTTCCGCGCTACGCAGACGATTATTTGGAGAAAAACGTCTTCTGTTTTCATTGGCAACATATTCACCTTCGGCAATGCAGATTAAAGCATCGTGCGCTTCATACATCTCCGCATCCATAAAATATGCTTCATTCGTGGCCACAAGAGGAATATTGTATTTGTAAGCCCAATCAATAAATGTATCTTCGGTTTTCTTCTCTTGTTCCAAACCAATACGAGAAATTTCCATATAAAAACGATTGCCAAAAATCTCGTGCAATTTGACAATATTGGCTTCAGCCTCATCTTTACGGTTTTCAAGGAGTAAACGTCCGGCTTGTCCTTCCCAGCCACCGCTTAAGCAGATAAGACCTTCATTTAGCTCTTCCAAATCGCTCATTTTGAGTTGAGCACGCTCCCCCTTGGGCGGATTGTCCAAATATGAGCGTTTCATTAAATGCATCAGGTTTTTATAACCTATTTCATTCATCACCAAAATAATAAGCTTGTCCGGCTCTATGATACGTCCTTTAGATTTTAAAACATCATCGGCATCGGGATTTCGTAAAAAGAATTGTGTTCCCAAAATCGGCTTAACACCTTCGTCTGATGCATATTTTGACAAGGCTTTGCCACAGAACAAATTTGCCGTATCCGTAATGGCTATGGCCGGAATATTATGATCATGCATATAGTGGATTAATTTGGGCACAAGAATAGCGCCTTCCGATAATGAATATGCGGAATGAACGCGTAAATGAACAAATTTTGGTGCCGACATATAATCCCTTTTACTTAAAGAAAATTTTCGTTTTCGATTATAACTATTTCAATTTTGCGTACAACTCAAAAATTGCAGATATCACAAACCATACACATAATTTTTTACATTTGAAAAAAGCTCCTTTACAGGAGCTTTTATTCTTTTAATCCAACTCAGCCAATTTTTGAGCCTGATCTTCCATAATCAAAGCATCAATAATCTCGTTTAAGGCATCACCAGAAACCACTTCATCCAACTTATATAATGTTAAGTTAATGCGGTGGTCGGTTACTCGGCCTTGCGGATAGTTATATGTTCTGATTCTTTCAGATCTGTCTCCAGAGCCTACTTGCAATTTTCTTTTTTCAGAATATGCAGAATCAATGCTCTCTTTTTGCATATCATATAACTTTGCACGCAAGTGGTTCATGGCTTTTTCTTTGTTCTTATATTGAGAACGATCATCTTGACATTGAACAACCACACCTGTGGGAATATGTGTGATACGAACAGCTGACTCTGTTCTGTTAACGTGTTGTCCACCGGCGCCTGATGCTCTGTATACATCAATTTTTAAATCTGCCGGATTAATGTACATATCCACTTCTTCAATCTCTGGCAAAACGGCAACCGTTGCGGCAGAAGTGTGAACTCGGCCTTGAGATTCAGTTACCGGAACACGTTGTACGCGGTGTGCACCTGATTCAAACTTCAATCTGGCAAAAACGTCTTTACCCGTAATTTTGGCTGTGGCTTCTTTATATCCACCCAACTCATTTTCGGTTACGTCGTTAACCTCAAACTTCCAACCCATTTTTTGAGAATAGCGTTGATACATTTCAAATAAAACAGCGGCAAATAAAGCAGCTTCATCACCACCTGTTCCGGCTCTGACTTCCAAAATGGCGTTTTTCTCATCTTCTTCATCTTTTGGCAAGAGTAAGATTTTGACTTGTTTTTCAAGCTCAGGCAATTTTTCTTTTAATTCATAATATTCTGCCTCTGCCATTTCACGCATTTCTTTATCCAACTCAGAATCTTCCATCATGGCTTTGGCATCAGCCATATTCTGCTCGGCATGGCGCAATTCGTGAACGGCTTCAACGACAGGCGTTAATGCGGAAAGCTCTTTGTTTAGCTTTACCAATTCGTCAGAACTGATATTTGGCTCTGACAACAAAGCCTGAATTTCATCATGTCGATTAACAACGTTACTTAATTTTTCTGCAAATGCCATTTAATTTTCCTTACTATCCTACTTTTACTTTCTCTTCTACCAAACGAACCAATTCGTCTACAATATCTGCATTCTTAACCTTATGGTCAGGTTTTCCGCCAATGAAAATCATATTTTCATCGCCTCTGCCACCACAAACGCCAAAGTCTGTGTGTCCGGCTTCTCCGGGGCCGTTAACCACGCACCCCATTACGGCCAATGACAACGGCTGACTGATATGAGATAATCTTTCTTCCAAAGCCTCAATGGTCTTTTGAACATCATAACCTCTTCTGGCACAGGTCGGACAAGAAACAATGCGAATACCTCTATGTCTTAAGTCCAGCGCTTTCAAAATTTCATATCCGGCCTTGACCTCTTCTTCAACATCTGCCGTTAAAGAAACACGCAATGTATCTCCGATGCCATCCATTAACAAAGCGCCAATTCCCATGGATGACTTAATGGTTCCGGTTCTTAAGCCGCCGGCTTCGGTCACACCTAAGTGCAACGGATAATCACATGCTTGAGCCAATTTTTTATAAGCATCAATCATCATTAACGTGTTGGAAGATTTAACACTTATTTTGAACTCGCGAAAATCATTATCTTCTAACATTTTTGCTTGTTCTAAAGCACTTTCGACCAAAGCATCGGCACAAGGTTCGCCATATTTTTCCAACAATCTTTTATCCAAAGAACCGCCGTTAACACCAATTCTGATTGAGCATCCATGGTCTTTAGCTGCTTGTACAACAGCTTTTACTCTGTCTTGAGAACCAATGTTTCCCGGATTAATACGCAAGCATGCCGCTCCGTTTTCTGCGGCTAAAATACCTAAACGATAATCAAAATGGATATCTGCCACAACCGGAATTTTAACTTCTTTGGTGATTATTCTTAATGCTTTGGCAGAATCTTCATCCGGACAAGAACAGCGCGTGATGTCACAGCCGACCGCTTCTTGACGTTGTATCTGTTCAATAGTGGATTTTGCATCCGATGTCAAGGTATTTGTCATGGATTGGACGGTTATAGGGGCATCTCCGCCTACGGCTACATTTCCAACCATTATCTTACGACTTTTACGACGAACTATTTTTTCCATTGTTTATCCTTTTTTGTATAACAAAAGGAAAATAGCAGTTTTCCTGCTATTTTCCTGTCTTCTATCTTTTTTCTAATTTTGCGCGTTGGCAATAATTTCATCTACTGAAATATTCATTTTTTTGTTTGGTGCAACTTCGTATGCTTTTTGACCATTATACAAAATTTCTACACCTTCTGCTTTACCGACAGACAATCTTAAGTTAGTGTCTTTAGGTAAAGTATAACTATCTCCGGCATATAATACTTTGCTGATGTAAAGTTTTTTATCATTACGAACTTCAATCCAAGTATCTTTCAAAAGTTTGATTGTTAAGTTACTCTTACCCGGAGCATCTTCAACTTCTGCCTCTTCAGCTTCTGCTTCAACATCTGTTTCTGCTTTAGGTTCAACAAAGCTTTTTTCTGTCACAACAACTTGTTGTTGCGCAACTTGATTTTCTTCTGAACTCAAATCAACAACGGGAAGTTTTTCTTCTTTTTTATTTTCTTTCTTCTCTTTCTTTACTTCTTTCTTCTCTTCTTTTTTTACTTCCTTATTTTCTTTTTTTACAGGAGCTTCTTCAACAACTTTTTCTTCTTGAACAACAGCTTCTTGTGGAGCTTCTTCTTGAATATTATTGCTGTAATCTTCTATTTTTAACGGAAAATCATTTTCCTCAGTAGCAATAACCGTAACTTCTTGATTGGTCGTATCGACCTTAGCTTGTTCTTTAGCAAATTGATTATACATATTCCATGCAGCATACAAAACCACAAGCAATATCAAGCTTGAAAGAACATATTTTTTGCTTGGAACAGTTGCCTCTTGTTGGGGCTCCATAACATAGTAAGGATGTTTTTTTCTGAAATCTGCTTCAGCTTCGCTTTTGTACATCTGAACAATTTGATTGCCATCCAAGCCAAGATAATCTGCATAAGAACGAATAAAGCCAATTCCATATGGATATTCCGGAATGTTGTTATAATCACCTTCTTCAATTGCAGATAAATAGGCTTTTCTGATGCACAAATCTTGTGAAATTTCTTCAAAGGTCTTTCCTTGTTTGGTGCGCATTTCTTTCAACAAGGTACCAATTTTGGTTTCAGAAGCTTTTTCTTCTTTGGTTTCTTTGGCCAAAGTTTCATCAACATTATCGATAACTTCTTCATCTTTTTTTGAATTTTCTTTTTTCACTTTAGGATCCCCTTTTATTAATTTTGGATGATTGTTGCATAGTTTTTAATAAATTTCAATACCATGATCATTGGCGTAGGATATTAATTGTGGTCGGAATGTTTTCTGACTGGACTTTAACAATGTATTCACATAATCAGCCATTGCTAAAGCATCCATACTTCTAACCATACTTTTTACTCTGCCGAATGATGAACCTGACATGGATAAGTTTCTAAAACCTAATCCTACCAAGGCCATTGCCTCAATCGGATTAGAGGCCATTTCACCACATACGGAACAATAAACACCATATTTGTTGGCCTTATCTATAATTAATTTCATCACACTCAAAAACGGCCCTGACAAAACATCGTATCTTTCCGTTAATCTTGGATTTCCTCTGTCACAGGCAAATATAAATTGTGCCAAATCGTTGGTGCCGATAGATATAAAGTCTGCCAAGGGCAAAATTTCATCTAATTGGAAAACAATGGACGGAACTTCAATCATCAAGCCGACATTTATTTTTTTAGGAATTTCTCCGCCACGGCGTTTTTCTTTTTCCACTTCCATCATCAAAGTTTCTTTGGCATCTTTGAACTCAGAGACATTGGTTATCATCGGAAACATAACATTGAGCTCTTTGCCTACTGCCGCACGCAAAAATGCGCGCATCTGCTTTCTTAAAATGGCTCTTCTGTCCAACGTAATTCTTATTGAGCGCCAGCCAATGGCCGGATTTTCTTCACCAACATTTCCCCAATATGGCAAAAGCTTATCTGAGCCCACATCCAAGCTTCTGAATATGACTTTTTTATCTTCAGCTTTATCCATAAGCTCACGATAATATGAAATTTGTCTATCTACATCAGGCATAATATCTGATGCCATAAACGGAATTTCTGTTCTATATAAGCCGATACCGTCACAGTTGGTGGTCTTGATATAATCTAAGTCGAAAGCCAAACCGATGTTCAGATATAAATTTACATGCTCTCCGTCTTTGGTTTGTGCCGGTAAATCAATCAGCTCGGCAAGTTTGGCCTGAAGTCTTTCTTTTTCGGCAATTTTGTGTTTGAACTTTTCTTGAACAACCGAAGACGGACGTATATAAACATAACCATCCGTTCCGTCAACACCGATTAATTCTCCGGTTTTAACCTCTGAAAAAATGCCTCTGATTTTGGCTACAACCGGAATACTTAATGCCTTGGCCACAATTGCCACATGCATTGTGGGTGTGCCATCTTCAATAATCAATCCTTTGATGCGGCTGTAATCATAATCCATTAAATCAGCAGGACCCATGGTTTGAGCTACAACCACAATATCTTGGTTTTCTATTTTTTGTGCGGTTCCGAAATCTCCGCTTAAATATGAAGATAACCTGTCAGAAACATCTCTTAAGTCATGCAACCTTTCTCTTAAATAGGTATCTGTGGTTCCAGACAAGCGGTTCCACATATCTTCATAAGCTCTTTCAACTGCCGCTTCCGCTGTTAAACCACTCAAAATATTATTTTCAAGCTTTTTATACCAGCCTTTATCACTGGCAAACATTCTATACGCATCTAAAATATCAACATGTTCACCAATGCCTAATTTAGTGGCATTTAACTTTTCATCCAAATCTGCATTCATTTGATCAAAGGCTATTTTTAAGCGGCTTAATTCTTTTTCCTTATCTTCGGCAAAGATTTTGGTTACAACTTGTCTTCGTCTGTGAACAACCGCCAAACCTAAGCCATAGCCTTTGCTTAAGCTAACGCCTTTGAGTTTTTCTCTATCATTAATATGATTATTTTTATCAAAATTATTTTTGATTTCATTCATCTCTTCTGAAGAAACAATCTCACTTAAAACCATGGCCACCGTTTCTAATATTTCGGTTTCCATTGGGCTATATTCATGAGTTTCTTTATTTTGAAGAGTCAACACTCCGATTGAGCGACGCCAACGGATTAACGGAATTCCGATAAAGGACTTAAAATCATCTAAATATATGGAAGATTTTTTCTCTAATTTCGGGTCTGATTGAACATCTGCAACAAATGTGGTTCGGCTGTTTTGCGCAACTTCTCCGGTTATACCTTCTCCAAAACGGAAGACAACCTTATTTAAGTATTCCGGATTTAGATGATATCCGGCGCACAAAGCCAAGCGATTGCCCTCTACCGTAATAAAGCAAGCTGCTGAATCTGCAGACATTTCCTCTGCTATCATTTGCACAATTTGAGATAGCTTAACATCTATTGCGACATCATCTTCTCTTATCATGCGCAATTTTTGTAAAATGTCCCTTGCTTTGTTAACCGTCGGTAAAGGCATATTTTATTCAACCCCTAATTTTATCCTTGTGATTTCTGTTATATTATCTATATTACTATTCATCAAGTAATTTTATAGTAAAAGAGGATAATTTTATGGCTAATGCTTATAAAAAAGGAGATAAAGATTCTCGCCCTTGGGGTACTTGGGAAGTTTTGGATGCCGGAAACGGTTTTTGCGTTAAAAGAATTTGTGTAACACCACACAATATTTTGTCTTTGCAACTCCACCATTTCAGAGCAGAACACTGGATTATTGTTGAAGGTGAAGCTTTGGTTACTTTAGGTGATGAAAAAATTATTAAAAAAGCAAACGAATCTGTTTATATTCCGGTAGAAACAAAACACCGTATTCAAAACAATTCTGACAAACCGATGACATTTATTGAAATTCAGACCGGAGAAACTCTGGATGAAAACGATATCGTCCGCTTTGAAGATAATTACGGTCGCGTATAATTTACTAAAAAAGCTCTGATTTTGTATCAGAGCTTTTCTTTTTAGTTTCTTCTGTCCCAAATTTCTTTGAAGTGTGGTTCTCTTGAATTTTCAAGCCACTCAAAGGTAACCATTTCAACCGTAACGACATCAACCTTATTGTGGAGCAATCTTTGCACACCCAATGTGCTTTGAATCTCGCTTCTTGAAGAGCAGGCATCTGCCACTACAAACACATCATATCCGTCATCTTTCAAATCTAACGCGGTTTGCAATACGCAAATATGTGTTTCCAATCCCGCTATAACAATTTGTTTTTTACCTGATTTTTTGATGATTTCGCGAATCGTATCATTTTTATAACAAGAGAAGGTATCTTTTTCACAATATAAGGTATCGTCTTTCATAACACTACGCAAATCTATCATCGTCGGACCAAAATTTTTTCTTTCTTGTTCCGCTACTATAAACGGAATATCTAATTTTTTAGCCACATCCAACAACGAAGCACAGCCGTTGATTACATCTCTAGGATGTTCCTGAGCCGGAGCTAAATGTTCTTGCACATCAATTATCAACAGTAAGGAATCATATCGGTTCATCAACATTTCTCTTCTCCTGTATAAAATAGGTTATTGACTATATTAACAAAATACATAATACTTCGCAATAAGATTTAAACATTTTATGAAGAAGAATATTATGAAATTTATTGATTTAGGTTTAAGTGAAAAAACGGTTCAAGCTATTCAAGAATTTGGTATTCAGGAAGCAACAACCGTTCAATCTGATGTTATTCCTTCCATTTTACAAGGAAAAGATATTTTCACCATTGCGCCTTCCCGTTGCGGAAAGACCATGTCTTATGTTTTTCCTTTAGTTGATATTATCAGCCAAAAAAAGAAACAAAATATTTTAATCATTACACCAAGCTCAGAACAATCTGTTATGGTTTCCGATCGCTTGTCTATTTTTAATAAATATCACGAAATTAACGAAAAAGATATTAAAGATACTCAAGAAGATATTGATACGGAAGCCAATGTAGTTATCGGTTCTCCGGATTTGTTGGTAGACTTAGTAGAAAATGGTAAATTTGATTTTTCTAAAACCAATATTTTGGTTGTTGATGATATTAACCTCATCAAGAAAAACAAACAACTTAATAACCTTGAAAAGATTTTGGCTTTGCTCCCTAGTGATAAACAAAATATTGTTTACACTAACCGCAGATCTAAAGAAACACAATCTATTTTGGAAAAAATCTTAAAAGCTCCACAAGAAATTAAAATTGATAAAGCCAAAGAGCAAGAGATTGAAACTGTTCCAAGCCAAGAAGCTAAAACAGAGGAAAAACCTGTTGCGCAAGCTTCTCAAACCCAGAAGAAAAAAGAGAAAAACAATTCTGAAAAACCACGTTCTGCCGTTTTGCGTTCTTCTCCACAAAAAGATCGTGAAGCTTTAGATTTGGCCAGAAAGTATAAATCTTTTAATAATAAAGTTCCTGAGTTTATTCTCAATAAAGGCATTTTAGCAGATGATAAAGACTGTAATTCTTGTTTAATTTCAGATGCTAAAATATCTTCTTTATACTAAAAAAAAGCTCCTTTCTTAAGGAGCTTTTTTTATCTTACCATGGAATGCCGTTAATGCAACGACTGGGATCTTTTTCACAAATGTCATTGCCCATATCATAGAGCTTTTTTCTCTCTGGAGTGAGTTCTCCGACCTTAATTTGACAAGCACTCAACATAGACAGAAAAAGCATCAATCCAAATATTTTTTTCATTTTACTTCCTATATAATTGACCAAAAATTAATGGCAATAAACATTAATGTTAAAAATTTTGTAATGAAGACTAAAATTTTGCTTCTTTCAAATTTGTCTGAACTTCTTTTAATGCCCAACCAAACAACCAAGGAATAATATGCCAAAAAGGCAATTAACCCCCAATAGCATAATGAAGAAAAGATAATTCCGACATTAATATTAATGGGTTTAAAATAGTGTAAGTAATAATCTTTTAAGCTAAGATTGCCTATTTGCTTGAATATTATAAAATCAAATATTCTGATAAAAAAATGAAGCGCTAAAATTCCAAAAATTCCAAATTTCCAAAAAGTCTCTCCGAGACTATATTCTCCACCTAAAATCTTTTGTAACATTTTAAATCCTTTCTTTTTTATAACTTTGATTGTCTTTCAGAATAAGATTTGATGCAAGCAAAACACAAATGTTTCCCACAAAAAAAGGGGGAATCCACCCCCTTTTCTTAAAAATGAGAAATAATTTCAATATATGGTTTTAAGCCAAGTTCTTGCAAAGTTTTGGCAATATACTGATGAATATCTGACCAATCTGAATATCTATCAATAAATTCTTTGGCTTTGTTTGCTGATTTTGACAATTGAACCTCAATGGTTTCTGCCAAAATCTTATTCATAACATCAGGAAGCTTTGCAAAATCTATCTCTAATTTATTTTCAGAGTTAAAGCGTATTGCTCCATGATCAAGCAAATAGTTAAAGTGAATTAAATCTCCCAAGCGGTGCGGTTGAATTAATTGCGGTTTGGCTTTTAAGAATATGCGCACAATCCATGTGGTATAAATTTCTTTAAGCGTTTCTTCCGTAATCACACCTGATTTCACATATTGAGGCATCATGGCAATTGAAACCACGTCTGCCTTATTTTCTTCAATGGTGTGTTTGTAAACACCCAAAGAATTCTTAAAGCTACTGTCCGGACCTAAAGAGTGGCCGTTTTCATGACCAATCACAAATATATGTTCAGCCTCAGGATTATAATATTGATGCAACTCTTTTGACACCAAAACATTCAAAAGCTTTTTGGTTCTTTCTTTGTCTTGGCTCATTCTTACTTGGCGGTGGTATACGTTTCTTCTGCCGCCGCCTGTTTTGATGGACAACTTATCATCATTTGGCAGATTTTGCGCCGTGGTTATTGCGCCTCTGCATTGAGCATAATCTCCGGTCAAGGCTATCAAATCCACATCGACCATGGTTTGTTTTAAATCATTTGAAGAGGCTATATTTTGTTGATATCTGTCCGCATAAGGCATTAATCCGGCCAAATTTTTCATTTGTTCTTTAAATGTTAAGAGTAAGTCTGTACCTTGTTTATTAACAACACCTACTCTCACACCGAGCATATCTTTTGAATTTACCTCTATGCCCAAAGCATCTAATTTTGCTTTAAGGTTAGCATTTTCACAAATGGTTGGGGTCATTTCATCATCATAGTTTTCTCTGCTGATTGTAAATTCAATCGGAGAATCTTGCAAAACTGCCCAATGTTTATCTGCTAACATATCCATATCTTCATTATTTTGGATTAAGGCTTGTGCCTGCCAACCTAAAAAGTCTTTAAAAGCCTCATCCGTGGTATAATGCGCGGCTACTTCCAGCTCGTTGGCAATGGCAGAAAATTCTTTTTCAAAATATTTGGTATAGTCAATGCCCCTTAATTCATTTTCAAAACGTCTGACCATGGTTCTGGCGCTTAAAATCTGTTTGACCTCGACAATTTTGCCCTGCTCTAACATTTTGTTGATGATTTCTTGAAACTCTTCCACGCTCAAATCTTGCGGATAGTAATTGCGTCCTTTCAAGACCCCAACGTTTTTAAAAATTTGAATTGGTTCAGGATCTATACCGTTTAAGCCGGCCACACCGTTAAAGCAATTAAACAATCTTAAGGCTTTGGCTGCATGCGAGCTATTTTTGGCTTCTTCTTCCAGCGCAAGTTTAAAAAATTTATTTTGCGGATGATCCATCTCTAAAGCCACATCGTTCATAATTTTTGCGGCTTGAACCAAATGCGTAATAACTTTTTTCTCGCTTTTAGGTAAATCCGCATAACCTTTAAAGTCTTTATCAATTAACTCTATCGGACGTCTTTTGTTGGCAAAAATGTCATCCAACTCTTCTTCAGTTAAATTAAGCTCATATCCTTTAATCTTCATTTATTGTGACCTCCACTGTCCTGAATCTGTAAACTTTTATGCGGTTAGACCAATAAGACGGACTTAAACCGGCGCTTACTTTCAATTGACTTAAAAAATCTCTCTTCTGCGGGAATTCTTGCCATTTTTGCGGTAAGAATATTCCTTGACGGTTTCCGTCTTGTAACAATATACCATCTACGTTTTGATTAATTTTTGCCAGTAATTCCACCTCATTGCGATAGTTTAATTTTTCAAACCCGCTTAATAAATTAATGGAAATTTTAATATCCGATAATTCATCCTGACTTATTGGCGGATAATCTTTGCTTCCGCTTGCAGCCATGTAGGTGTTGTTAGCCACATCAAAAGCTATGGCTTGCGTTGAAAGTGTAGAACCTGACATTCCTTTTATTTTGTTTTCTTTATCTTTTAAGATAACGTATGAAACCCCTTTATTAAATAAAGAATCATCCCAATCTGCTCGAGATGGTTTATAAATTTGTTTGTTGATGACAGCGCTGTCTAATGACAACTTGGCAATTTTCATCAAATCTTGACCATATTTATATGCAAAAGAGCGCAGGCTTTCTACTTCTTGCTCTAATGTATTTAACTTTGAAATTTTGCTCTCAACCAAACGATAATTTTGTTCTTCAACATCTTCAAAATTTACCAAATCAAAAACTTTCGGGTAAAGATGTTGGTGCTGAGCTAATTCTACCACCAAATCCATAACCTCTTGGTTTTTGTTTTTTTCTTTTTCGGTATAATATTCAGACATATCGGCCGCGCCAATAATCAACGTATTGTTGTTTTCGCCCAATGCCAATAATGACTTTGCCAAATCTTCAGATAACCCCTTGCCTAATTTTATAACAATTAGATTTGTGGTGTTCAAAAATGTTTTTTTGAGCAAAGGAAGTTGTTCTTGAAGGATTTTTTCTTGAGAAAGATTTTGATATTTGACCGGAACTTTTAAATTGCTAAACAGAAAAGAATTTATTTCCTGACTATTGGCAAAAGGAGCAATATTTCCTCTGTGCAGAATAATTTCTTCATTTTTTTGCGTTGGCAAAATAAAGAATACGTTCTTTATTCTATCTCTCCAAGGAAGCAATCTGGCATAAGCCTTGGCAACATTTCCTTGAGAATATAAATATCCATCATAGGGAACGACAAATATTTTGGGATTTGTTTGAGAAGATAAGACCTTGCTTTTATGCGACATGCTGTACGGATAAAAGAATCCGGCTGTGACCGGTATTCTGAATTTGTTGATATTGTTATCAATCAAAATAAAATTATTTATTCTTTCCGGATTTGAGGATGTATGGCGGGAAAAATATGAATAATTCATCCAGCATAAACAAAAAATTACGGCTCCCCAAAAAATTCCTTTAAAAATCTTTTGGCGTAAGCTTAGTTCTATATCTTCTTTTCCCATATTTCACCTTTTTGTTTTGTCTGTTTTTATTTATATATCACTCTTTATTAATTCCAAATAAAAATCTTTAAATGTGGGAAAATATTTTATTCCGTCTGCTTCTTTAATATCTGATGCAGATTGCCAAATGGGCTTTCCTACCCTTATCGGCAGCGCATTGATTGCTTTGGCACAATCACTATCCATTGCACTATCTCCCACAACCCAAACATTTTCTCGTGTGATATCTTTAGGAGAAATAAAGTTCCTTAGCGCATACCATGCTTGTTCCGGATAAGGTTTGTCTTTAGGCGCTTCATGTCCGGCAACAATCTCATCAAACAAATTTACGTCATATAGCAATGGCAGCTCAAAATCCAACAACATTCGGTCTTTGTTGGTTAAAATTATGATTTTGATATTTTTTTGTTTCAAAAACTCAATGGTTTCCAATGTTTTATCAAAACGGCTTATTTTGGAAGCAACAGTTTCTTTATATAATTTACGATATTCTTCATAAGCTTTTGCGGCATTCTCTTTGCCGAAAACATTGGGAAAATTATCTCTAAAAGAAAGATTGGGATCTCTTTTATCCTTTTGTTTATCCCACTCATCTAAATGATATTTTTTTAAAATTATGTTTACTACATATACAAGTGTAGAACGGCTCTCAGCCAAGGTATTGTCCCAGTCAAACAGAACATATTTTACATCTTTTAAGTTTAACATTTTTCCTCCTTGGCAAAAGCATACTTATTTTTATTGAAATTGCAAGTGCCGGATACACAAAAAGCATCTGAAAACTCAGATGCTTTTTGTTTGTTTTTCTTTATGTTTTATGCGTTTTTACCAATTTTGGCAACACCACCCATATATGGACGGAGTTTTTCAGGAATGTTAACCGTTCCATCTGCGTTTTGGTGGTTTTCAATAAACGGAACCAAGGCTCTTGGTGTGGCAATACCGGTGTTGTTCAAGGTGTGAACATATCTTACTTTTCCATCGGCATTGTCACGATAACGCAAGTTGGTTCTGCGTGCTTGCCATTCGGTAATGTTAGAGCAAGAGTGTGTCTCTCTATAACAATTTTGAGACGGAACCCAAGCCTCTAAGTCATATTGACGATATTTCGGGGCACCCATATCTCCGGTGCAAACTTCCAAAACTTGGTAAGGCAATTCCAAATCTTGCAATACTTCTTCTGAAATTTGCAATAATTTTTTGTGCCATTTTTCACTTTCGGCAACATCATTTTTGCAAATGACAAATTGTTCGGTTTTCATAAATTGGTGAACACGAACCAAGCCTCTGGTGTCTTTTCCGGCTGCACCTGCTTCTCTGCGGAAACACGGAGAAAAACCGGCATATAAAATCGGCAATTCATTTTCTTGCAAAATTTCATCTGCACGCAAAGAGTTCAAAATTAATTCTGCCGTACCGGATAAGTATAAATCATCTGCCGGCATATAGTAAACTTCATCACGAGAGAACGGCAAATAACCTTGACCGTACAATGGTTTTTCCTTAGAAATTGACGGAACGGTAATGACTGTGAAGCCATTAGCGCGCAATTTATCCAAAACCAACATATGCATAGCCAACTCTAATTTTGCCAAATCATTTTTAATGGCATATGTACGAGAGCCAGAAACTTTGGCAATGCGTTCCATTTCTGACCAATCATTTAATTCCATTAATTCGATATGATCACGCGGTGTGAAGTCAAATTTTGGCAATTCACCAACCTTACGACGAACCACATTTTCAGAATCATCTTTTCCAACCGGACTTTCAGGGCTTGGCATATTAGGCATGCGCCACATAACCATATCAAATTTTTCTTGTTCGGCAGCTAATTTTTCTTGTTCTGCTTTCAACTCTTCGCCAATTTGTTTACTCTTGGCAATAATGGCCGGACGCTCTTCTGCAGAAGCAGATTTAATTGAGTTACTTAATTTGTTTTTTTCTTCGGACAAAGCTTGGGAGGATGTTTTGAGTTTGTTAATATCTTTATGCAATGCAATCAAGGCATCAATATCTATATCTTCTTTAGTATAACCTTTTTTGGCTAATCCTTCTTTGATAATCTCAGGATTTTCTACAATATATTTTATATCTAACATTTCCTTTGTCCTACTTTTCATTATTTTTATTAATTAAACAATGTGAGTTTACGCATTATTTTTTATAAAAACAATAAAAATTTATCAATTAGAAACAAAAAACCCTTGCAAGATATAACTTACAAGGGTTTTTAATCTTAATAATCATCATCGTCTTGATTATCACCATAATCATCATTCTGATAATCATTGTCATCATTCTGATAATCATCGTGATAGTCATCATCGTGATTGTTGTTGTCGTTGTCTTCATACTCAGAATAACCAGAGAACAAGGAATAATCATCCTTGTTTTCCTCATCATCATTGCCCCAGCTACTTTGACTATTATCATCATCGTCAGCGCGATTGTCGTCGTTGTCTTCAATCTCGCCGAACAGACTGTAATAACCCCCATTATTGTCATGATCATTATCATCGTCATTTTGAGAAGCATCGTCTTCTTCTTGAGGTTCGTCATCGTTGTCCTCATTTTGAGAAGCATCGTCTTCTTCTTGAGGCTCCTCATCGTTGTCCTCATTTTGAGAATCATCATCGTCATCTTGAGGCTCGTCTTCTTGAGGCTCATTATCGTCGTCCTCATTTTGAGAAGCATCGTCTTCTTCTTGAGGCTCCTCGTCTTCTTGAGACTTAACATAGTCATCAAAAATACTTTGAAGTTCCTCTTCTCGACGACGCTCATCATCATCTTCTTCTTGAGGCTCTTCCTCGTTAACAGGCTGTTGTTCAAAGAAGTCATCCTCTGTTAAAGAATTGGAGTTATTCTCCTCTTCTCGACGACGCTCATCATCTTCTTCTTGAGGTTCTTCCTCGTTAACAGGCTGTTGTTCAAAGAAGTCATCCTCTGTTAAAGAATTGGAGTTATTCTCCTCTTCTCGACGACGCTCATCATCTTCTTCTTGAGGCTCTTCCTCGTTAACAGGCTGTTGCTCAAAGAAGTCATCCTCTGTTAAAGAATTGGAGTTATTCTCCTCTTCTCGGCGAGGTTGTTCAAAGAACACACTTTCTGGCACACCCTGATTTTCAGACTGCTTACCTATATAATTGAATTGGTTAGCATAAGAAGATGCATTGTCATTTTCCTCTTCTTTGTTACCATATTCCTCATAGGTATAAGCGAAAGCCTCCGAGCATGGGCATATCTGCTTCCTTCTTAACGCTGCAACAAGTTCATTATGCAGCATACATCTTCTTCTGAAGATGTGGACACATTTTATCTCCATAATACATACAAATTTATAATTTAACGATACAAATTATACCATATTTTCATTAAAAAGCAAAGTATTAAAAAAAATTAATTTATAACATAAAAAAACTCTTGCATTTTAAAATAAACTTATATATCTTTGCGATGTTGTCGCCGCTGTAGCTCAGTGGTAGAGCACGTCATTGGTAATGACGGGGTCGCAAGTCCGATTCTTGCCAGCGGCACCATTAAAAAAAGGCCTCCTTAATGGAGGCTTTTTTTAATGGTAATGTTGCAGGGACGGACTTACGGGGGAAACGCAAGTTCGGAGCGGATAGTTGGTGAAAACGAGTGTTGAGCTTTAGCAATTAGCTTAGCGAAACACGAAGTTTGAACCTTACGACGCGAAAGGGACCCGTTGGCTCAACGCCAATGGGAATTTACCTTCTTGCCAGCGGCACCATATAATAAAAAAAACACCGCCTTTCTTCAAGCGGTGCTCTTTTTCATACTTAGGCTTTTTTTGATGCTAAAAAGGCTTCAACCTTTTGGATATCTGCCTCTTCTTTAGCTTTTTTTTCAGCTTCAAGAATGGCATTCTGGCGCCTTATTTCGTCCTCTCTAGTGTCATCATAATCTTTCTTTATTGCCGACTTCTTGTTCCTAATTTCTTCTATGTTTTTTGCACCATAGGCTTTCAATAGTTTTGTCACTGCTGGGCTGCAACTAATATCCAGCAAAGTTTTGACCTCATAATGAGAACGGCAACAAATCTCTAGCGGATAACTTCGCAATTCTCTCACCCAAACCTGAACTCGTGTATTTGGATCCAGACCTTTTTCAAGAAGCTCTATCATCTTACCAATATCTGCATTTTTACATGCTTCTATCAATTCTTTCTTTTCCCGATTTTGGGCTTCAGCCTCTGCTTTTGCTTTTTGTCTCTCGACCTCTTTTTTCTGTCTTTCGACTTCTTTTCGGGTTCTATATTTTTTCCAATAGAAAAACAAATAGACTAGTAAGCTACTTACCAGAACACACACTACAAAAATAATTAAAAATTTTTCCATGACTTTTTATTTTAATTGTAAAAATAATATTTTTTATAAAGAAGATGTATCATATTTTGGATAAGAGTGCAACACAAAATTTAGACAAAAATTTTCAATTTTCCTACTCAAAAGCTTAAAATCATCATAAAAATTAGTCCGATAATTGCACAGTATCGCACACCATATAATAAAAAAGCACCGCCTTTCTTCAAGCGGTGCTCTTTTTCATACTTAGGCTTTTTTTGATGCTAAAAAGGCTTCAACCTTTTGCATATCTGCCTCTTCTTTAGCTTTTTTTTCAGCTTCAAGAATGGCATCCTGGCGCCTTATTTCGGCTACTTCTGCATCATGACGAGCTTTCTCTATTGCGGCCTCTTCTTCCCTAATTGCCTTAATAGTTTTAGCTCCATAGGATCTCAAGAGCTTTCTCAATGCCGGACCCGAACTAATGTCCAGCAAAGTTCTGGTTTCATAATGAGAACAGTCACAATACTCTGGAGGACTACTCCAACACTCATTCACCCAAACCTGAACCGTTATGTTAGGATCAAGACCTTTTTCAAGGAGCTCAATTACCTTGTCGATATCTGCATTTTTACATGCTTCTATCAATTCTTTCTTTTCCCGACTTCTGGCTCTTGCTTTCTGTCTTTCAACTTCTGCTTTCTGTCTTTCGACTTCTTTTCTGGCGCTGTCTTTTTTCAAATAGAAAAACAAATACACTAGCAGACCTATAGCCAGAACACACACAGCAAAAATAAATTTTTTTTCCATAGTTTTTTTATTTTAATTGAATAATAATATTTTTTATAAAGAACATGTATCATATTTTGAACAAAAGTGCAACACAAAATTTAGACAAAATTATATTTTTTCAATTTTTCTTCTTATTTTATCAAACCCATCATAGTTTTTAGTCCGATAATTGCTCAATAAAAGTGCACCTTTTTGATATATCCGCATTAATAGTGGATTTATTAAAATGTGTAAAAAATTAGCCCTTCATGAATTCAATCAATCTGGGCTAAATTTTGAACTTTACCTACTTTCTTACCCTTAAGAGATATTGGTATAATCCATTTATCCTTATACTTCGATAATATAAGATTTCTATACCTCTTTTCAGACGTCACTAAGTAAATTACCTATATTTAGACAGCATATCATCGAAGCCATTTATCCAGCATTTCTTTACGCTTTTTAGTTTCTATGATATTGTTTTTTTCTATTTCTCTCTTGTCATTATTTATAGCACTCACGGTATCCTTCCTTGCTCGTTCTAAAAAAGGCTTTATAGGATTATTGTCTAAAATTTTATCAAAAAGCGTTTCTTTCTTCATAGCTTCTTCAAAATTTCGAGCTCCCTTGCTACCGCCGCTACCTCCTGCCATCCACTCATAACTTCCGACTTTTATACTAGGCAACGTAATTTCATGAGAAAGAATAAACTTGCGTACAGCAGCTTTCATGGTAACTAAGTAATCTTCGTTTTGACAATATGCCCCATGACAACCTTCTTTGACTTGCCATCCCATAGATATTGTCAAACTCACACCTTTTTCGGTCTTATATTTTACTTCGGCCCCATCTACGCGCCCATATTTATCCTTCGTTAGTTTTATTTTAGAGTTATTATTTTCAGCCATGTCAACCTCCATAATTTATTTTGTATTTTATAACAAATTTATAAAAAAATCAATTTATAAAAAATTGTCAAAGTGGGTATTATATTTTTTAAGTAATTGTATTTTTAATAAAAAAGCAGTCCCTGCATACCTGGACAGAAAGATAAATTATTTTTTTACTAATATAACAAATACCTCAATTTTCCGCTCAAAAGCTTAAAGTCATCATAGTTTTTAGCCCGATAATTGCACAGGTAAAGTGCATTATATCACCACGATTTTTATTTGCCTTGACAAGTGGCGTATAAATACAAATTATGTAAATATTGGAAAAGGAGTTATTTTATGAAAAAATTTTGTTCTCTGTTGTTTTTAATATTTTTTGTTTCTGCGTGTCATATGAACAAGCAAGAAAATATGCTTGTTGGACATTGGGTGGAAATTATGCCTGCGAACAAACAAATTGTTCAAGGAATCAACCTAAACGCAGATGGAACCGCCTCTTCTATCGGTATGGAAACCTTAAAATATAAAAGATGGGAAGAAAAAAATAAGCAACTTATTTTGTATGGGATGAGCATTGGAAACGGTCAAACAATCGATTTTACCGATACTTTTGATATCATAGAAGTAACACCTTATGTTATGAAACTAGGAAAATTCGGGAAATATCAAGTGAACTATTATCGCGTGGATGAAAACCCCAATATCCAAGATATGAATGCTTTGCCTAATTTATTGCAAAAATTTGAAGGTTGCGGTGATTTGCAAACACGCGTGTTTGAAGGAACTTTGCCGGCGGCCTCAAATCCGGGAATTGTTTATAACATCACATTATACAACTACAAAAACAGCGGTGACGGTATCTTCAAAGCAAAATTAACATATTTGGAAGCAGAGCAAGGAAAAGATGCTTATTTTGAATTTGGAGGTAGACAATATACCCTAAAAGGCAATGCAGAAGATAAAAATGCCACTGTTTTGCAATTTATTCCCTTTAATAATAAAGAAGAAACTATGAACTTTTTATATCAAGACAACAAATTGATTATGCTTGATAAAGATATGAAAAAAATTCAAAGCGACTTAAATTATACTTTGAATGAAGTTAAATAAATGATTTTAAAAATATTGTGGTGCAATTATGGTTAAAAATATTGGAATAATCGGCGACAGCATTGCTCATGGCTATTATGATGAGCAAGACTTAGGGTGGTTTGCCAGACTTGGAAAAATAATTTTATCTCAATATCCAGGAGCGTATGTTTTTAATAACATGTCTCAATCCGGTGATAATATTGCAGATGCCGTGAATAGGAGTAATTTTGAAGTACTCTCCAGACATTTTGACTTAATTCTGATTAATATCGGAATTAATGATTTAAGACGACGTAAAGACAGTAATTTGCAACTTGATTTTTCTGAAGGTTGCAGAATTATGTATTGGAATAAACTCCTTGATATTTTAGCTTTAACAAAGGCAAAAATTGTTGTACTAGACTTAACACCAGTTATTGAGGAGAGATATTCTGAGCAAGCGTCTTTGGTGCGTTATAATTCAGATGTTGAAAGATATAATGAGATAATTAAAGAAATTTGTGATAATCGAAATATCAATTTCTTCTCTCGCTATGATTTATGGAAAAATCGTGAATTAAAAGAGCTCTACAAAGATGCAACTCATCCTAATGCTAACGGCCACCAAATTATGGCTGATGAAATTTTTGAGTATCTGCAACAAAATAAGTTGCTTTAATTTTGCTTGAATAATCTTATCAAAAAACCTCCTCATAGAGAAAACTCTTTGAGGAGGTGTTTTTAGGAGGGAGGATAAATTTGTTTAACTAGCGTGTTTGTGCGTTTTGCATAAGTTTCATTGCAGCTTGTTTATCTTTTTGCACAAAATTTCCCTTAGCATCTACAGACAAACCATGTTTTTTCATGTCTTCCTGATGTTTTTTCATAAAATCTTTAACCACCGGATTTGAAGCTTCTTGAGAGTTAAGAAGGTCATTACATACATAATGATCCATAATCACAGATCTTATTTTGGCTGTTTCTAAGTTTCTGGCTGTCATTAACTTAAAGTGAGAGCTTGTACCACATTTGTATTGACCATTATTTAACTTATAAGTAGACGGCAATAAAGCACCAACATTAACAGAGACTTTTCCTTTTACGGAAACGCCATTTTCTCCTACTTTATATTGAATATAAGCTTTGTCATTTTTAATGGTTTTAACGTCACCTTGGTTTTGCTTGCTTAAATCAGCTTTCTCTTGAGAGTTTTCTTTTGCCTTAAAAGATTGATGCAACGCATCACAAAAAGCACCGGCTTGTTGCGCGCTCAATGTCTCTGACAAAACCTTATTAAAATTCCAAAACGTGATTTTATTATTTTCATCTACATGTTTCATATAAGAGGCTAAAAACTTTTCGCATTCAGGAGATTTTGATGAAATACCTGCTGCTTTTAAGCTGCTGGCAATGTCTTTTGCATCAATGTTTATGCCCTTGTCTTCACCATTTTCATAGAAATATTTATGCAAATTATCTTCATAATCGCGCTTCAGCTCTCCTGAAGTAATCTTGTTTAATTTTAACTCTGTGGAGTTTTTATCTTGAGAATTGTGAGCGGATGCTTGTTGAGGCATTCCTAAAGAAGATATTGCAACACCGGAAACAATTGCAGCTGTTTTAATGCGTTGTTTTAATTGTTTGAGTTTATTGACGGTAGTATTCATATTATTCTCCTTGAAAAGCATATGATAGTAAAGATACTATCATAAAATGACCTTATCGTCAACAATGTTTTGTCTAAATTTTATTTTTAGACAAAATTTATTTAAGTGACTGAACTTTTACCAAACAAGAAATTGTATGTTTTGCATGAGGAGCGAGTTTAACGCTATATTCCCCAACGTTTGATGGCTCCACACAAACAAAGGTTTTATATTGGTTGGAGCTCATTTCTGCCAAATCTTTTGCCGGATTCCAAACGACAGTGGTTTTTGAGCCTTGTTTTTCTACAACAATTTCACGATTATAAGCCTTATCTATAATTTTTATCGGCTGAACCTGATTTAGGAAGGCAGAATCAAACTCCCCTTTTATCTCTAAATCTTTTTCTAAGGTGTACATCTTGCCATCAAGAGAATTTTGATATTGGTGTTCTTTCAAACCTTGAATCAAAATATCTTCAACAGAACTTACATTAAAATAAGCATGAAGAGCTTCACTAAAAGTAAATTCTGCATCACTATGGTTAGTGGTTTCTAACGCGTATTCTAATTTATCGGTAATCTTTATCAAAAGGCGGGCAGACAAATCCAAATTATATTTAACATCGGGTGTTAAGGATAGTTCGACCTCAATTTTTTCTTCATCCACGTTCACATTTTGCAAAGCCCAAGTGGAAAGTCTGGCAAAACCATGGCGTGGAAGATGATTGTTTAATTCTTCTTCGGCAAAGCGCGGCCAACAAACAGGTATACCGCCACGAATAGCTTGAATATTATCAAATTTATTCAAATCTCCAAGCCAAAAGACATCATGCGCTTCATTCAACGGACGGTAAGATAATAAATTGCCGCCCCATAGAGAAATTTTGCATTCGGCAATAGAATTTTTTAAACAAATAAAGCCTTTCTCATTCATCATCCGCCCTCCTTTAAAATTATTTTTTTACAAACTAGCATAGGCAAAATGAAACATCAATATTGAAATATTTTCATAAAAAACAAAAAATTCTTGTAACGGGAATTAAAAATTGCATTTTATCAAATGCTTTACCAATGATATTTATTGATGATAAAGAAAAAAATGTGCTCTCTGCAAAATCTTTTTGAATTCACGGAATTGTGTATGACAAAAGTATTATTCATCAAAATTGTCTGTCTATTGTTGATAAGCAAAAATCTCTTCCTTTTAATATTAAAAGTAATAAAGAGAGATAAAACGGATTAAAACTTTTTATAACTTGCGCCCTTAATCATCTCCAAAACTTGGGTATACATGACGTTTAATCCCTAAAACACCGCCTTCTTTAGGTTATGTTTGGCGCATCAATATTCTTAGATGACCAAATCTTGCGGAATATGATTTTGGAAGAAAAGGCGTCTTATAATTGTCTGGGTATTGAGTTTTTTTGACATTTTTTTGGTTATTTACAAGGGCGTAAAAATGTGGTATATTAAAAATTGTAAAGGTATAATTGTGGTTTATTATTTAAGAAAGTGTTTTTTCATATTTTAGGTTTTTGGCCTACTTATGTGAATGATTTTCTATTTAATATTACCACAAATTTTGTTAAATAAAATCAAAACAAAGTAAGGTCCAAGGAACCGGTTGGTACTTTGTTAAAACAAAACCCAACAAAAACAAGATATGGAAAAGATTCAAGATGGTAGATTTTGGGGTGTAAGATTTAACGAGGATGTAAAAAATATGATCTTCTATAAAGAAGATTATTATTGGGGGTTAAACCCTTGTTATCATAAAATAATCTATCTATTTGAGTTGGATGGATTGTATTTTATGTATACATACTCTTCATCATACAACGGAAAGTATATTGAGCTTGCCGAAGTCTCTAAGGAGATTTTTGACATGTGGTCAAACGACCTCAGATCAAAATATCCTTGGTCTGACGGAATGTATGATGATGGAAAATCGAAATTCAAACTGGAAGACCAGCCTGAAGGAAACTTCAGTGCCACTGTCTATCCGGAGGATTTTGATAGAATCACCCATCCAAAGATCCTCTCAATCCTTAATGAAATTAAGGAAATTAAAGAGGAAGAAAAGCGGAAGGCTGAAGAGGCTGAAGCTTCACGTCGCAAAGAGTATGCGCGTAAGTGTAGCCGCGTAGCCAAGCGTTTAGGTGTTTCTTTTGTTAATGTTCTTCGTCTTGGATACGAAGATGAGGAACGATTAAAAGAATTCAAACAAAGCATGGTCGAGGCGAAGAAGCAGCTGGAAGCTATGTCTGAAGAGGAGCGTGATTCTTATGAACACGAAATCTTCCATTGTGGACGAGCACGTATGTCGGAAGCTCTAGAGAAGCTCGGTGTTAAGACGTTCGGTAAGGACGTCTATTACATGGACTTCATTGAGCTTTGCTCTAAATGAAGAAAGGTGGGTTAAACCACCTTTCTTTGCGTTTAAAGGAATTATTTTCTAAAAAACTTCTTCAAATGGTCTCGTAAAATAATCATGCTCACGCCTGACAAGATTAACGCAATACCTATCACACGATTAACGCTTAGCTTTTCACCAAAAAGCAAAATACCAAAGAAGATAGCTGTTAAAGGCTCTAAAGCACCAATGATTGATGTGGTGGTCGGTCCAATAAGACGAATGGCAATGTTAATTGTCTCTAAAGAAATAATGGTTGGGAAAACCGCCAAGGCTATTGCGCAGAAAAACATTTTCCAGCTACTTATTGCCTGAAGCTCTATACCAAACTTCAAATTAACAATAAAGACACTTAAGCCGAACAACATCACATAAAAGCTTAGCTTATCATATTTCATGCGTCTTATCGGTTTGAGATTTTTTACTGATACAATATAAATTGCATATACCAAGGCAGATAACAAGACTAACATCACGCCTTTAGGATTAAGGGCTCCGCTTACCCCGCCATTTAATACAAAAATGCCGCTTAAGGTTATCAGCATTGCAAAAATGGATGTTTTTGACAATTTTTCATTATAAAATATGGCTGAAATCAGGGCAACAATTACCGGATATACAAACAAAATCGTGCAAGCGATGCCTGAATCCATATATTGAAATGAAGAAAACAAAGTTATTGATGAGAGCGCAAATAAAACGGCCATAGCAAATAAGCAAAAAAATTCTTTGCGCTTGAGCTTGAAATTGGTCTTTTTGATAAATTTGAGCATTATACCGTAAATGATTACGCCAAAAATATAACGGTAAAACAATACAGAATTTACACCCATTCCCATGGCATACATCGGCAATGCAAATAACGGATTGGTACCGTAACTCACGGCGGCCAAAACTCCGTTTAAATAACCTTTTTTCTCATATTTTTTCATAAAAAACCCCTTTTTTATTATTTTATTTGGCGGGGTTATAACATATTAAAATAAAAAATCAATACCCTGTTTTTTATAGTTTAAATTCCTGACATTTCATAATCATAAAAAGATATATTTTTATTTAAGCTATATATGCTGTTTGGGTTTTCATGATGATAATAAATATATATAACATTACTTCGTTTATCTTTTTGCCAAGCATTGAAACCATTTATAACCTGAGATCTCAAATTATGAGAAAAAACTTGGCGCAGAGTGTTATCTAAATTCATACTGAAATCATCTGAAAAACTTGGTGAAACTATTGTATTCAATAACAAAACACCACCGTCTTTTAAATTATGTTTAGCGCGCGTAAAATACTCCTTAGTGACCAAGTCTTGCGGAATATAGCTTTTAGATGAATATGTATCTAAAACAATCACATCATATTTTTGCTTGCTTTCTTTCAAAAATTGGTTTGCATCTTGAACAATAAACTTTTTATTAGCATCAAGTTTTTTCATTAAAAACATTTCTTCTGTTATTTTTTTCAAATCTTTATCAACATCTACATAAATATAGTTATTGCTCTTATCTTCTAAACCAACCGTAAATCCTCCGGCACCGATTACTAAGATATCTTTCTTGCTTTCTTTGGGAATTGTATTGATAAAGTTATCATTAATGAAATTAATATAGGCAAAGTTAAGATTATGAATTTTTGATACCTTAGAAGACATTGCACGATTGATGGACATAATTTTAGACTTTCCGTCATCTACATCATGAATACTAATGGTTGATACGGCATTATTTTCAACAATATTGTATATATCATTTAATAATTTATCTTGATTGAATAAATAAGCCGACATTAATGTTAAAAAAATTGCTAAATAATGATATTGGAATCTTCTAACAAACAGCATAGCACCAATAATACAGATTATAACTAAAACCAATATGCTATAATTAACACCGATAAAAGGCATTGTAATTAATGATGTTAATAAAGATCCCATTACCGAACCTAATGTGTCTACAGCCATAATCTTGCCTGTATAGTTATGGTCTCTGTAATGCAGATAACGACTTACCATTGCGGTAATTTTTCCGAATAAATATGGTCCGTAAGAAAGAAAAATCAGAGCATATATCGTTGTTTGAAGTAGATTAAATGTTATGCCGCAATAGGTTAAAAAACTAAAATATAAATCCATCAAAATATAAGAGGCAGACAAAACCGTCAATGCTGCTATGGTCAAAAATCCATATTCAGCTTCCCTTCGTATGCTTTTTTGATTGCATGCCGCAATAGAGCCTTGATAATACCCCATGGACATAAAAGCTAAAAAGCTTCCCATAATAATGGAAACCGTTATTGTTGTTGTTCCGACAAAACTACTTAATTGTCTTAAAACAATCAACTCTAAAGATAAGCTTGCATAACCACCAATAAATATGGCAACAAGAAGTTTTATAACCGTTTGTAATGTGAGACTTTTGCGCATTTTTTTATAATTACTTATTTCAAAGCTTGTAAGCTATTTAAGATTCCAGACGTGATGGTTTGAGCTTCCGAATCGATACCGGCAGCTTCTAATGCCATTTTTTTCAAGCAAGTATTAACGATTTCTTCTTTGGTGATACTCATATCTTGGGCAAACAAGGTTCCATTTTTTAATTTTGTTTGCGCTTCAGTTAGGGCGCAAGCTCTGAATTTTTCTTGTGCTGAAGCATTAGAGCTTACATTCATATACTTTTCCATTTCGGCACAATTGCTCAATATGGCGGCAACACCTAACATTAAAACACATTTCTTCATATTATTATCCTTTCATTTTTTTACTTTGAAAGGATAATAATATGAAGTGTTTAAATTTTTGTTATCTATCTTTACCAAAGGTTGAAATTAAACGCGCTTTTACCATATTTTGAGAAAGTTCTTTGCGATATTTTTCTTCCCCGTCTTGTTGCTTTTTGAGCTCTAATTTTGCCAAATAATCCATATTTTTGAATTTTTCTTTTTCCAGTTTTTTCCATTCTTCTCTCATTTCCGGAGTAATTTTATCTGAAATTTCTTTTTCTCTTTTGGCAATATGTTTCCAAAAATCATATCCTTTAATGGTAAAAATCTTTTGCATTACCTTATTGTGTTTTTCTTTATCTTCTTTAATGGCCGGATAAGATGCATCATTTAATAAACAAATGGCTCGTTTGTTTTCTCGATTCATATATATATTAAACTTTTCTTTCATCCAAGCATCAAAAACTCCGTTGGCAATAATCTCTTGCTCTTTTTCAGACAAAGTTTCTTTGCTTGGTTTAATCTTTCCTGCTTTTAGCGCCTCTTTATAAAAAGAAAATCTGGGTGTGATGTATGATAAATTTTGATGTTCCAAATAATTATCTCTTTGCTTCAGACATTGTTCTATATTTGTTGCCACTTCATCTAAACAACACTCCGTAAACTTTATAGGGTAGCTGTTCCAATATCTAATGCCGTCTTGAGCATTTTTAAAATGTTTATATTCATGGTCATATGTCGCGTTATAGCTGTTGCTATAAGGATCCATTATTTTCTGCAATTTGGGGTTATCTGCCACAAATTCTCTGACTATGATTTTATCATAATTATAATATCCCATTGAGGGCATTGAGGGCAAAGTATCTCCGTTTGCTTCTCGATAAACAATTGTTTTTTTATTAGTTTTTTCATCCCAACCATAAGAAGTGTAAATCGTATCCACCTGATTTTTTAACTTTAACTTATGAAAAACTTCTGTTTTTTTGGCTTCTAGATATTGAGAGTTGGTCAAACTGTCTATATTTTGTTTCTTCCCTTCTTGGTTGGTATATACCCACCCCTTTTCCGTATATTCCAAATTGGCATAAAAATCTTGCTTGGAAATTGTATCTTTGCCAATAACAATTTTAGTTTGGTTGAACTCTTGCGCTTGTTCTTGAGCATAATGATTCATCAGGGCAATTCCTGAGACCCCGCAAAGCAACATTCCAATGCAAAATTTTGTCTTTTTATTCACTCTACTCATATCTCTTGCCTTCTGCAATATGCACCAATTAAAATTGATTATAGCACAAAACAGAAATTTTCCAATTATAAAAAAACAAAAACGCTGATTAAAAAAATCAGCGTTTGAGTTTCATCTCTATTTTTTATTATAGCTTGATGACAAAAATGCCAACATCAATACGACCACCACGCAAATCGGCCAAGCCTTATATATATTCTCCCAACTTAAGGTTACAACCAAAGCAAAGATAATGATAAGAAAGACTATGACAAAGATAAGTAAAGCTCTTTTCATTAGTATGCTTCTTTTTTTGGTATCTTGCATCTTTAAAATTTTGCAAATTTTTATTAACGACCATAAGCTCCATAAAAAGGCTAACCACAAATATCCGCAAGTTACCATGCGCCAATGTTCCGAGATAAAATGTTCCATAATAGTATATTTAAAATTAGACATAATTTTTTATTTCTCTTTTCAAATCTTATTAGAATAAATTGAAAAATCAATAAAAATATTTATACGTCTATTTTTTTTGTCTATTTACACGCGCTATTTTTTATGTTAATATAATTTTCAGACATAAGTGCTATACGCATATTAGTAAGTCTTTTCGGAGGATGATAAAAATGACTGATAAGAAGAAATATTCCAAAGAAGATATAGATGGTTTATTGCAAGCCTTTGAAGTTTATCTTCTTAGCCCAGAAGAGGTAAAAAACTATGATGTCTTAAAAAAATATGTTCCTAATTATGAAGAAAAACATACAGATTGGTTCGTTAAAAGTGTAGAACTTGGCTCAAGCGATATTAAAGATTTTGCCGAAGGCAGATTGGAAATTGCTCCTGATGCCATCCTTTCTATGGAAAAATATATTGAAACTTTTGGTAAAGAACAAATTAACGGGAAACCCCAATATACTCCGGAAGCTCTTAAAGCCTTAGATAGAATTAAAGATTTGAAAAAACAAGAATTGAGCAAAAATAATTCTGAAAAATCTCTTAACTCATTCTTGATTGCCAAACATGAAATTGAAAATAATCCAAGAATGTCTGACGGACAAAAAGCTAAAGAAATTGAAAAATTGACCAGTGCAGCCCGTCACAAAATGCAAACTTCTAAACATTTGTCTGAAGAAGACTTAAAAGTTGCACCGCTGTTTATTGCCGCATTCGGATATGATAAAGGAAATGCTATTAACAAAATTGCTCGCGACTTTAAAAATAAAGTAGAAAAGCAACAAAAAGGTAATGTTGTCCCCTCTTCTGAAAAAATTAAAGAAGAAGCTGTTGTTAAAACGAATACCAACAAAGAAAAAGATGATGTTATAGTTCTTCCTGTAACAGAACATAAAAAGGAAGAAAAGAAAGAAGAGAAAAAAGAGAAAAAATCTTTCTGGCAAAAAGTTAAGAGTGGTTTTGCCAAAACCGCAAAAGTTGTTAAAGATAGCTTTAAGTATTGGTTTCCGGTCTTTGCTATTGCCGGTGCTTCCGGAAACTTGGAAGTTATTAAAGCAGATAAACAAAACGTTGATAATGATAATCCTAAGCATAAAAAAGAAATTTTGGCAAACCAAAATAAACAAGACAAAGAGAACAAACAAGATAAAGAACTTGATCTTTCATTGTTAACGCAATGTGCTAAAAGATTAGGTTTCCAAAACAAAATTTCGGCTGAAGATGCAACAAAATTAACTATGCAAACTTTGGATAATTTTTCTAAGTTATCTAAAACTACCAAAGCTAAATTTGCCGGAAAAACAGATTTGGAAAAATTATCAAAATTGGTTGTTGTTCGCGGTGACCAACCCAAATTAAAACAAGATATTGATAATTTAATTAAAGGTGGAAAAGTTGCCCCCAATGTTTTGAAAGATATTGCAGATAGAACAACCAAAGTTACCGATGATTTTTCTGCAAACAAAGATAACTCTTTGAAAACGTCAAGACAATCTCTTGATATGAGTGCTTATCTGTTTGTTAAAGATAAAGGAAATTCTAAATAACTAAAACTATCCTCCCTGAAGAGCCCTTTGAAAAGGGCTCTTTTTTTATCTTCTAATAATTGAAATTTTATTTTAATTAATTTTCTTGTTTGAAAGTCTGTTTTTTTACTTTTAACCCATGGTTATCTTGATTATCATCCTGTTATCAAATTTATATGGAGAATAATGATGATTAAATCTACGAAAAACGAAACAATTTTTATTGAAAAGATTATCGATAAATTGTTTTCTTGGCTTAAGAAAAATGTTTATGATAACTTTATCGAAAAAAGCGAAAAATCTGCAACAAAATGCGGTTTGGTGTTGCTTTACTTTATTGCCGCCATGTCTTTAATCACATCTATTGTGTTGGTTTTAAAATATAATGCATTAAGCACGGCTTATGTTCTTATTTCAGGAATTGTAGGACTTTTGGTTGCCATTGTTTTTCAATATATTGCAGCAAAAACCATTCCTGCCCTTAATCTTTTAATCAATAACACGCCGGTGAAACAATCTTCTACCGTCATCTTGGATATATTTGCCATTTGCGTCGGCATTTTGGGCGTTATTGCTTTGCTTGGCGGTTTGGTTATCTCTATTAAAATAAGTGATTTTGAATTTTTTGTTTTGGGATTTGCAACCTTTATTGTTTGTGAATATTGGTTGGCAATTGCTCTTAAACCTGAAACACTGAATATTGAGATTGTAAAAAACATTTCTGCCGGAGAAGAATTTATCGGCATTTTGACATTTTTTGCCAAAGGCTCTCTTAAACTTATTCCGCTTGTTTTTTGCGGCGCAATGATTTTTACATCTTACCAATTAATTGCTATGATGTTTATTAAATATCAATATATTCCGGAAATTAATTTATCTGCCATTTTGGTAGCTTATTCTCTTTGCGGCGCATTGCTTCCATTGTTCGGGTATATTTCATTTATTGCTTATTACTTTACAATTGATATTGCTCGCGCCATTCTTTCCATTCCGGAAAAATTGGATAAAAAATAATTTTATATTTTTTGTAAAAAGCCAAGATATTTGTCTTGGCTTTTTTTTGAAAATTCTTTATCTTTAACTTTATTGAATATTTATTTTTTTACTTTGGATGTTAGACATGGCAGAACAACAAAAAAAAGAAATCAAAAAACGCTCTGAAATCAGATTTGAACGTGAATCTAAAGCTTTGCAAAAAAATTTGGAAAAAAGAAAAAAGCAACAAAAAGCTCGTGAAGAATTAAAAAACAAGAAAGATAAAAACGCCTAAATCACTCTGGCAACCGTTAATGTATCTATGGATTTGGCGCCGGCTTTTTTCAGCGCTTTGGCACATTCTTTTAAGGTTGAACCGGTGGTCATCACGTCATCTATCAAGACAACTCTTTTTCCCTTGATGCTTTCCGGATTTTTTACCATAAACGCGTCTTTAACATTTTTAATGCGCTCTTTTCCGGAAAACTGAACTTGCGGCTTGGTCTTTTTATGTTTGACCAATGAGCTTAAATCAACCTCTTTTTTAATCAGTTTATTTAACTCTAGGCTTAATAGCGCAGATTGATTATATTTTCTTTTTAATAATCTTGTATAATGCAAAGGAACGGGAATTAAGACATCTACCCCTTCTTGCCAGATATCTTTTCCGGCTATATGCAACCATTTTGCCATAACTTTGGCATTTTCGGTTTTATCCATAAATTTTAATGCTAAAATTAAATCTTTAGAAGCATCATCATAAATCAAAGCTGAACGGCTTAACCTAAAGGGGCTTTGTTTTTCTTTTAAGCACTTTCCGCAAATTAATTTTTTTTGCTTTTTTATCTCTTCAAAAGGACGGCCGCATTTTTGACAATATGGCTCAGAAATAAAATTTAAGTTATTAAAACATTCCGGACATAAGCCATCATCATCACCCAAAACGGTTCCGCATTTTATGCAACGCGGTGGCAAAAACAACTTAAGAATATTTTTTATGATTTCTTTCATTTTTCGGGAAATAATCTCAATAATTCCTGATGAATATCATTAATGCTGTTTACAACCGTAATTCCGGCTCTGGCAAAAGCATCTTTTTTATCTTGAGCGGTTATTCGGCCTTGGGTTATCACATCTCCGGCATAGCCCATTTTGTGACCAAATGGCATGGCATCTCCGGCAACATAAGCAATAATCGGCTTTTTATAATTTTGCTTTTGGCAATATTCGGCAGCGTCTTCCTCAAAGGTTCCGCCTAATCTGCCCAACAGAACAATTGCTTTGGTTTCTTCATCTTTTTGGAATAAATCAATGGTATCAATAAAATCAACACCAATCATCATATCATCACCCAAACCAATAACCGTGCTTTGCCCCATATTGTTGGCTCGGTTGGTTTCTATAACCGCTTCATATGTTAGGGTTGAGGAGCGAGAAACTATACCAACGCTGCCTTTGTGATGAATATTCTCAGGAAAAATTCCTAATCTGGCCTCTGATGGGGTAATAATTCCCGGGGTGTTCGGACCAACAAGTTTGGTTTTGGAATCTTTAAGCATGGCTTTTATTTCAAGCATATCTCTTAAAGGAACACCGGCGGCAATACATACCACCAAATCAAGCTCAGCCTCAATTGCCTCTTTTACCGCAGCTTTAACTGCCGGTGCCGGAACAAACATAACACTGGCATTGGCTCCGGTTTCTAATTTTGCTTCTTTTACCGTATTAAATACGGGCAAGCCTAAGTGCATTTCTCCGCCTTTTCCGGGAGTAACACCGCTTACAACATGTGTTCCATAATCTAAAGAGCGTTTAATGTGAAATGTCGCTTGAGTACCCGTAATACCCTGACAAACAACCTTTGTATCTTTGTTTACCAAAATCGACATTATTCACTCTCCTCTATGGCTTTGATAACCGCATCGGCTGCTTCATCCATCTCATCGGTAATAATAACCGGCAATTTTGAATGTTTTAAAATTTCTTTGGCTTCATCTTGGTTGGTTCCTTCAAATCTGACAACCAACGGAACATTTAAGCCTACTTCGGATGCGGCGGCAATAATACCTTCCGCAATCAAGTTACAACGTAAAAAACCTCCCAAAATATTAATTAAAATTCCTTCAACTTTTGGGTTGGTCATAATGATTTTTATGCCTGAAGCAATTTTATCTTTATCTACGCCACCTTTGACGTTTAAGTAACAAGCGGCGGCATAGCCTTTATCTTCCAACTCATCCATCACAGCCATGGCCAAGCCGTCACCGTTAACGATGCAGCCGATGTTGCCATCAAACTCACAATAAGTGAATTTATATTTTGCGGCTTGCAACTCTCTTTCATCTGTTTCGCAATCATCTTGCAACAAGGCAATGTCTTTGTGACGATAGAGAGCATTTTCATCAAAAGAAATTTTGGCATCTAATGCCACCAACTGACCGTTGCGCATAACACCGACCGGATTAATTTCTATCATGCTGGCATCACATTCAAGAAAAGTTTTTTGCATGCCGTTAATGAGCTTTTTCAAGCTTCTTGCACTTCTAGAATTTAGTTTTAAGAACTCAAGCGCTTCTCTGATTTTTTCTGCACATAACGGCGTATCTAAAGCCAGAGGAATTTTCAAAATTCTTTCCGGATAATGCAAAACAACCTCATTTATATCGCTTTCTGCCGTTTCTACCAACAACAAGGTTAGAGTTGCAGACATACGGTCAATTACCATTCCGGTATAAAAAAACTTTTTAACTTTGGTAAAGGCTTCAACATAAATTCTTGAAACGTATTTTCCTTTTTCTCCGGTTTGCGGCGTTACAAGAGTTGAGCCCAACATTTGTTCAGCATTTTTTATAATATCTCTACGGCTTTTAATTTGTCTGACACCGCCTTTTTTTCCGGCTTTTGCTTCCAGAAAATGTCCGTGTGCTCTGGCTCCGGATTGAATCTGGGCTTTAAGCATCCACGGTCCTCTTAAAGAAACCGAAGTTGCTACCTTTTTGGCCTCATTCGGAGTATAGGCAATTTTCCCCTTCGGAATGGAAATTCCGTATTTGCTTAAAATTTTTTTTGCCTGATACTCATGAATGTTCATTTGTCTTTCCTTAAAGGATATTTGCGTAATATAAGATTTTTTCCGTCATAGAAGACAATCCGTTTCTACGACTGGGGCTTAAGTGTTCATTTAAGCCCAAACGCGTGAAAATATTATTAATATCAACTTTTTTTATTTCTTCGGCAGTCAAGCTGTTAAAAATGGTCAAAACAATATAAATAATCCCTTTGACAATGGCGGCATCGCTATCACCAACAAAATAAAACTTATTTTCTTCTTTTTTAGGAACAAGCCATACCTGAGATTGGCAACCTCTGACCTTCCAATCTTCGATATAATATTCTTCAGGCATGTGTTCTAACTTTGCGCCTAAGTCTATCAAATAACGATATTTATCTTCCCAATCTTCTAAAAGCTCAAAGTTTTCAATTAAATCTTCTATTGTCATCTCTGCCAAACCTTAAATTTTATTGCTTAAAATTTGTAACATCATTTTAAGCCGCTGTCCAACTTTTATTTAAAAAAGCTCCATCATCATTTTGGCTTCTTCTGACATTCTTTCCGGTGTCCATGCCGGTTCCCAAACAATTTTGACCTCAACATTGCCCGTACCTTCAACCAGCGCAACGGCATCGGCTGCTTGTTGCGGCAAAACACCTGCTACGGGGCAAGTCGGCGCGGTGACGGTCATATCAATAAAAACATCGCCGTTATCTTTAACATCTATATTATAAATCAAGCCCATATCATAAACATTGATATTAATCTCAGGATCGGAAACGGTTTTTAAGGCCTCGATAATATCTTCTTTAGTTGCTGTTTTTTCTTCAGCCGGTTTGTCTTTGCCTGCCTTGGCAACATAGTTTTGCAAAGCCTCACCCATCGGTGTTTCTTCCGCCAAACCCATGGCTGTTAACAACTGGCTTTCTTTTTCATCTAAAATATTTTCGTTATCAGAACTCATATTCTTCATCTCTTAAAAAAAGGTTTTGGCTTTTTCTATGGCTTTGACCAATCTATCAATATCTTCTTTAGTGTTATACAAACCCAAAGTGGCTCTGGCAACCGACTCATATCCCATGCGGTGCACCAAAGGTTCAGCACAATGATGTCCGACACGCAAAGCTACACCTTCTTTATCTAAAATAAAAGCCATATCTTGCGGATGCACACCTTTCAATACAAAAGAGAACACACCGCCTTTGTCTTTAGCTGTGCCGATTTGCACCAAGCCTTCAATCTCTGACAATTTTTCCGTTGCGTATTTAGTCAACTCTTTTTCGTGCGCGGTGATATTATCTAAGCCTAAATTCATCATAAAGTTCAAAGCTTCACCTAAGCCAATTGCCTGAACGATTGCCGGTGTTCCGGCTTCAAAGCGTGCCGGAGGTTCGGCAAAGGTGGTCTTTTCAAAGCTCACATGATCGACCATATCGCCCCCGCATTGATAAGGCGGCATTTTTTCCAAAATATCATATTTGCCATATAAAACGCCGATACCGCTCGGACCATAGGTTTTGTGGCCGGAAAAAGCCAAGAAATCGCAATCCATATCTTGCACGTCAATTTGATGATGAACGGCAAACTGGCAAGCGTCAGTCAAAATCAAAGCACCAACTTCATGTGCGGCTTGTGCCATTTTTTTAATCGGGAAAATCGTGCCCAAAACATTGGACATGGCGGTTACGGCAACGAGTTTGGTTTTCTCGCTCAACAATTTGGCAAACTCATCCCAAACAAAGCTTCCGTCATCGTCAATTTTGAAAATTTTTAAGGTGCAGCCGGTTTCATCTCTGACTTGCTGCCATGGGATTAAATTAGCGTGATGTTCGGCCTCGGAAATCAAAATCTCATCGCCTTTTTTTAAGAATTTTCTGCCCCAAGCGGCGGCAACTAAATTGATGCTTTCGGTGGCATTTCTGGTGAAGACGATTTCTTTATCACTTTTGGCATTGATGAACTTTTGCACGGTTCTTCTTGCTTTTTCATATTCTTCAGTGATTTCTTCCGACAAGAGATAAGAGCCGCGGTGAACATTGGCATAATCTTCGCTATAAACCTTTAGCATTTTATCAATCACGCATTGAGGCTTTTGAGCAGAAGCTCCGGTATCCAAAAACGTGTTAGGCTTGCCGTTAATTAATCTACCCAAAACCGGAAATTGTTTTCTTATCTCATAAACATCAAACATCAAATTTGTCCTTTATTCTTGCGGTGCGTGGGCATAGTCTGACAGCCAAGCGCGAATTTCCGGATTTTTTACCTTATCAAGCGCTTCATTCAAATAAGCATCAATCAAAATTTGTTTGGCTTCTTCCCTACCAATACCGCGGGACTGCATATAAAAGAGCTGATTTTCATCTAACTCACCGCTGGCTGCACCATGAGAGCACTTCACGTCATCTGCAAAAATCTCTAACTCCGGCTTAACGTCAATTTCTGCCGTGTCACTCAACAACAAAGCACGGTGCAACTGGTTGCCCTCAGTTTGAACGGCATCTTTAGCAATATGGATTTTGCCTTGGAAAACACCTTTAGCCTCGCCACCAACCACGCCTTTAACTAACTGCGACGAATAAGTCCGTGGTGATAAATGCAAAATATCGGTGGTGGTATCTAAAGTTGCCCAGCCGGACATAATGTAGGCGGCATTTACCTCAGCAGAAGCATTTTCATCATTCAGCAAAACTTTAACCTCGTTTCTACCGATATTGGCACCTCTTTGCAAACAGAAATTATGATAGTTCGAATCGGCTTTTTGTTTGACCACGCTCAAAGCAATATGGTTGGCCTTAAAAGCCTCGTCTTGCAATTTGTAATGGCTTAGTTTGGCATTTTTGCCCAAGACAATCTCGTTTACCGCATTAGCAAAATAGCGTGATTTGACTGCCCCTGTGTAGTTATACCACTCAACAAACTCAGCTTCGGCACCTTGCTCCAACACAATCAAATTGCGGATATTAAAAAAGATATTCTCTTCACCGCTTTGGGTGTGGTTGATCAGCACAATCGGCTTATCGATCTTCACATTTTTATGCACGCAAAGATAAATGCCTTCTTCCATATACGCATTATTTAGAGCCGCAAAAGGATGAAGTTTGATATCTACCACTTTGCCTAAATATTCTTTGGCATCTTCGGTAATGACAGATTCCATCAAGTTCATGACCTCGACCCCGCGCGGAAAATCGGGGAACGGCGGAATCATCTTGCCTTTTTCAAAATGGATAACATAAGCCTCAAACGGAACATGCAATTTTTGTTGGCATTCGCAAACATGACCTTCTTCATGCTCATGGCAATGGCACTCACCTTCTTCGTGATGATGTCCGCAACAGCAACCCTCGCCATGGTGATGATGACAACCGCAACCGCCGTTTTCATGATGACAACCGCAGGCTTCTTCTGCCGCTACGCGCATTTCTGCCAAAAAATTTGATGGCTCAATCACCAAATCATCAGTGTTCAAATCTCTTAATTTGGTATATTTCCAAGCCTCGGTTTTAGGAGTTGGCAGACCAAGTTCGTCAAAGGCAATAGCGCCTTTATCCCGCATGGCCTGAAACCACGGAATATATTCTCCGAACAATTTTACTTTTTGAACTAATCCGCCCATTTATCTCTCTCTTGTATATTCGGCATAGCCGTCTTTTTCAATTTCTGCCGCCAAGGTTTTATCGCCTGATTTTACAATATGTCCATCTGCATAAACATGAACAAAGTCCGGCACGACATATTCCAACAAGCGTTGATAGTGCGTGATAATCAGCATGGAACGTTTGCCGTCTCTTAAAGCATTCATCCCTTCTGCCACCACTTTCAAAGCATCAACATCCAAGCCGGAATCTGCTTCATCTAAAATGGCAAAAGACGGCTTTAAGATATTCATTTGCAAGGTTTCTAAGCGTTTTTTCTCACCACCGGAAAAGCCGACATTCACGGGGCGTTTTATCATCTCATTATCAATGCCCAGTTTTTTGCCCTCTTCACGCACCATTTTCACAAATTCCATGGTGTCTAATTCCGGTAGGTTGTGATATTTTCTTACGGCATTGATAGAATGTTTCAAAAATGTGGTAACTGCCACACCGGGGATTTCTACCGGATATTGCATGCATAAGAAAATGCCTTCTCTGGCTCTATCTTCTGCTGACATTTTGGTCAAATCTTTGCCCTTAAAGCGAATCGAACCGGAGGTGATTTC
>CALXWC010000002.1 GCA_944392265.1 uncultured Alphaproteobacteria bacterium
CCTATACCTTAAAATATTTAAATTAACGGATTTTGTTTTGATTGAGTGTTTTTTTGATTATGTGCAAGAAAGTATATCCCCTAAGGGATAATAACGGATATGATTTGTATATTAAAATTGCACATTATAAAGAATCTTTCAAAAAATTTATTTTTTCTGTGGGGTAATTTAGAACAGGAATCCTTGCGAGTCAAGAGGTTATAAAAACAAAAAAAGCAGGTTGTTTTTTTCAACCTGCTTCTACAGAATTTGTTTTTTACTCCGCAATTAAGACAAACTTGTATTGTTTGTCATAATTCTTGAGCAGAAGGCACGCGGAATAGCGGCTTTCGACAACCACATCCGCATCCTTCAAATATTGTTCGCTAAACGAATACTCCCATGGTTCTTCTTCATAGGAAATATTCCAAATGCTTTTTTCCACATTTCCGGGAGCAAAGACCAGCTCTCCCCCTTTAATTAACGGAAAGCGAACGGTTATCCGTTCAAATCCGTTATCTTTTACAGTTATATAATAACTGCCGCTGATCCCGTTATCCGGCGAAATTTTTATATAACTGACACCATTTTCCGTATACATGATATACGGAGTTTCTTCCTCTGGTTGGAGGTTATCCAACTCGTCATTACTACAGGAAGACAATGCGAAAGCCGCTCCGCAGAGCAACAAAATAAAATAATAAAAATTTTTCATATAAATTATATTTGGTTAGAATTTATTTATAACATATTTTGAAGCTTGCTTCAAGCATCGCCGCACTTCTAAAGATTAATTTCATAAAACTGCAACAAAAAAAGAGGAAGGCTCTCACGAGTATTCCTCTTTACAAAGTTTCTGTACCATTTGTTGTTTTGGCAATCACCTTATTATGGCGATTTAAGCAAGCTAAAACTACTTTCACAAGCAGCATAATAGTATATGATTAAAAAGTTGCTGTTCAATAAATAATTAAAGAGCGGCTTTCACAAGTGGCTCTTTACGTTTGATATGGGATGAAACGTGTCTATATATTTATTGTAGCTTTTTCTTAAGAAAAAAGAGGGAAGAAAGCTGTCGATCGTTTAAATATATGCCGTTCCAATTTGACCGTTTTTCACAAAACAGTTTTCATTGAGCATATTCTTTATAAAATTTTAAGCTATGGAAAAGAAAAATTCAAACGAACCAACCGCAATTCTTTCCCCCCAAAAAAATATATTATGGAAAAAAAATAATTTCTAAAAAATTGTAAACCGTGCTCTATATAGCATAGTTTTTTTTATTGTCAACTACTTTTTTGTAAAAAATTGTCTAATCTTTATTCGGCAACCAAATTTCCCCTCCGACCATAGGTTCGCGCACTCCCGTTGTTGTGGGAAAACTAATCGGCAGGCAATATAATCTGCGCGCTGCCAAAAAGGCCATCGTTTGCGCTTCCATGGTATCGGCACGCCATCCTAATTGTCCTGCCGGTATGACCTCAATATCGGGTAACTTGGCTCGCAAAAAGCGCATTAAGGTCGGATTTTTGGCTCCGCCGCCGCAAACAATCAATTGTGACGGGCGGCTCGGAAAATATAACGCCATCGAATAGGCTATCGCCTCTACCACAAATTCGGTTACGGTGGCCGCGCCATCTGCCAAGCTCAATCCTTCCAAATGTTCCAGCTTATCCTTAAACAAATTTCTATCCAGTGATTTGGGTGGATATTGCGCAAAAAACTTGTGCCTCATCAAATTGACCAGAACTTTGTCATTAACCTTTCCGCTTATCGCCAACTTACCGTCATAATCCATATGTAAACCGGCATGATAAAAAACCCAATCGTTGATTTGAGCATTTCCCGGTCCGGCATCAAAAGCCATCAACTCTCCGTTATCTCCGACCCATGTCAAATTAGATACGGCTCCGATATGCGCAATGCCAACCGGCTTTTTGAAGTTATTTACCATTGAAGCATAATAAACCGGAACGAGCGGCCCGCCCTGCCCGCCGGAAAGTAAATCGGCCTGAACAAAATGATTGACTACCTTAATTCCTGTTAAATTAGCCAATTGTTCCCCGTCTCCCATTTGATAGGTGAAATGTTGCGCCGGATTGTGGTATAAAGTATGTCCGTGAAAGCCTATGACATCTACTTTGCCGTCGGCAAAATCTATCATCTCTTGCGCAACAGCGGCATGAGCTCTCGTCAGTTTGTCTTCCAAGGTTTGAAATTCTGCCGCCAAACTTGCCGTTTCCGGACGTTTGCTTGCCAAATTTTGCAAACGCTCTCTGATATCATCATCATAAGGTTCAACCCTTGAGCGCTCTACTTCATAGACATCAACCCCGTCAGTCACTATCAATGCCGCAGCAATGCCGTCCAATGATGGACTGCTCATCAAACCTAAGGCTCTTATTTTTTTTATTGTATCCATAAAATTACCGAATCTGTTGCACTATTATAATTATATGTTAATATGCGTTAAAAATCTATTATAAATAAGGAAAGGAAAAATGACACAATTTAAATCTCAATTTGTTAACCTGATGGTTGAACGCGGTTTTTACAATCAATGCACTAACGAAACAGGCTTTGATGAATATCTTTATGAATGCGAAAAAAGCGGAACACCGGCCGTAGGTTATCTGGGATCTGACCCGACGGGAGATAGTTTGCACGTTGGTCATATTGTGCCACTCATGATGATGCGTTGGTTCCAAAAATGCGGTCACAAGCCTTTGACTTTGGTTGGCGGTGCCACTGCTCGAATCGGCGACCCTTCCGGTAAGGATAAATTACGCCCCTTCCTTTCAGAAGAAACTTTAGCTCATAATATTGAAGGTTTGAAAAAATCTTTCTCCAAGTTTTTGAAATTCGGCGACGGTAAAAATGACGCTGTAATGGTTGATAACTGGGATTGGTTCAAAGATATTAACTACCTTGCTTTCTTGCGTGATATCGGCACTTATTACTCTGTAAACCGTATGCTCACCATGGATAGCGTTAAAACCCGTTTGGAAAGAGAGCAACCCATGTCTTTCTTGGAGTTTAACTATATGCTCTTGCAAGGTTATGACTTCTGCGAGCTTTACCAAAAATATGGTTGCCGTGCGCAAATTGCCGGTTCTGACCAATGGGGTAACATTACTTCCGGTACTGAGCTCGGTCGCCGTAAATATGATGTGGAACTCTTTGGTTTCACCAGCCCGATTATTACTGACTCAAACGGCAAAAAAATGGGTAAATCCGAAGGTAATGCGGTTTGGATTAATGAAGAAAAACTCTCTTCTTATGATTATTACCAATATTTCCGTAATATCGGTGATGCCGAAGTGGGCAAATGCTTGAGAATCTATACTGATTTACCGATGGATGAGATTAGACGTTTGGAAGCTCTTAAAGATAAAGAAATCAACGAAGCTAAAAAGATTTTGGCTTACGAAGCAACCAAAATTTGCCGTGGAATTGAAGAAGCCAATGCCGCTCAAGAAACTGCCGTTAAGCTCTTTGAGCAAGGTTCTGCCGGCGGTGAATTGCCAAGCATTTCCGTTAATGGTGATATTTCTGTTTTGGATGCCTTTTTGCAAATCGGCTTTGTGGCAAGCAAAGGTGAGGCTCGCCGTCTGATTAAACAAGGTGGATTGAAACTTAATGATGCTACAATCACCGATGAAAATTATGTCATCAAGGCAGATGATTATGTCAACGGAGAAGTTAAGCTCTCTCAAGGCAAAAAGAAACACGGTTTGTTAAAATCTGCTTAGGTTTCATATTGTTCTAAAAAAGGTCGGTAAATTCCGACCTTTTTTTGTATTTACATCAACTCAAAAATGAGGTATATTTCCGTTACAAAATTATAAATCTTAAATTATTATCAATGAAACTTCAAGGTATTATCATTAAGGTTTTAGTCCTCAGAGACAAAGCCTTAGTTGTTTTGAATTGCGGGTTAGAAGTAGAAATTACTTTGGAACAAGCTACTCAGATTAAACCTTTAATGGTTGCAACGGCAGAATTTTGTAAAGGTCTTATCCAGAAATTTTGCGTTGAAGACCGTGTGGTGTTTTTCCATAAAAAAAATCAACTTTTGCCAAAGCTGGAACAGCAGTTTAAAGAACTGGTTGTCGAGGCAGAAGATGAAAAAAGGATGGAAATCGATATCGAGGCCAACCATCGTGTTGCTAATTTCTTTCCTCTTTTCAAAAAGAGAATTGCTCTTTTGAAGGCTAACGACAAAAGCTTTATGAAGTTAGCCGATTGGCGCAAAGAGCTAAGAACCTGTGAAATTATGCAAGATTTGTACACACAGAAAAGCAAGCTGCTTTCATTTAAGAAAGTAGATTTTATTTCTCTTCGTACAATTCTGGGTGACGAAGCTTATGATAAGCTTGACAAGGTGATTATCTATCAGCTTGTGTTTATGGTAAACGCCTTTATTCAGGATTATCGGCAGGGTATTAACCCTGAAGATGAACAGTCAATTGAGGCAAAAATGTTTTACTCTCATTTCTTAAAAATTCCGAATATCATCGGTGAAGAAGTCAGAGTGGCAGACATTATAAGGCTTCAATCATGAAACAAAGAAAAAAGTTGCCATTTTTTTATGGTGACTTTTTTCTTTTTTAAAGTGCTTGAACTTTTGTTGATTAATCCTTAAATTATTTAAGGCAATATAATTATAGAAGGCAAAAATAATGCAAGATAATTTACCCGAATTACGCGATATACATCTTCCAGACGGCGTATCTCCTTTTCCTTTGGCTTGGGAGTGGTGGTTAGTGCTTGCCGGAATTGTCCTTTTATTTTTACTCACACAATTTATTCTTTATCTCAGACGATATAGCAAAGCACGTTATGCCCTAAAATTATTAGAGGAAATCTCTGCCGATAATGTGGTTATGGCAGCAAAACAAATGTCTGAAATTTTGAGACGAATCTGTGTTTTCAAATATAAAGAGGCCGCCGTTCTTCTTGGTCAAGATTGGATTGTTTTTCTTAACCAAAAAAGCAAAAAAAAGCTTAATTCAAAAGCTGCCGAACTTTTAATCAATGCACCTTATATTCCTGAGGAAAGTCAGACTTATTCTTTGCAAGATTTGGAAGATTTGCGTGAATTTTGCAAAAAATGGATTGGAGAAAATCTATGATTAATTTTGCTTTTCCTTATGCTTTTTTGTTGCTTTTATGTCCGCTCATCATTCGCTATGGATTACCTCCCCTTAAAGGAATGCACGGTGATGCGCTCAAAATCCCGTTTTTGGCAGATTTGCAAAAAATTGCGCTTAAATCAGGTGGCGTTTGGGGGTATAATCTTGGTAAAAGTTCTTCTAACATAAAATTATTTATTCTATATGCGCTTTATATTTGTTTGGTCTTTGCCGCCGCTCGTCCTCAATGGTTGGGAGAGCCTTTGCCCTTGCGTGCGCAAAGCCGAGACATTATGATGATTATGGATATCTCTAACTCAATGTTGGAGCCTGACTTTGCTATCGGTAGACAAAGAATAAACCGTTTGATTGCCGCAAAAAAAACAGCGTCCGACTTTTTGGATAAACGTGCCAATGACCGCGTCGGTCTGATTTTGTTTGGCACACGCGCTTATCTGCAAGCGCCTCTTACTTATGATAAAGCATCGGTTAAAGATATTCTTTGGAATATGGATGCCGGAATGGCCGGAAACTCCACCTCAATCGGTGATGCTTTAGGCTTGGCCTTAAAAAATCTGAAATCTGAAAATAATGATAAGGTTATTATCTTGCTGACAGATGGAGAAAATAATGACGGTTCCTTATCTATGCAAGATGCCATTTCCTTAGCAGAAGATGAAAATGTTAAAATCTATACAATCGGTGTTGGCAGTGAAACCGCCTTTATTGATTCAATTTTCGGAATGCAAATCGGCATTGCTCGCAGCAGTGGTTTGGATGAACAAGGCTTGAAAGATTTGGCCGAAATCAGTAAAGGAAGATATTTTAGAGCCAAAGATACTCAATCTTTGCAAAAAATTTATAACGAAATTGATAAGCTTGAACCAAGCTTGAACCAAGAACAATTTGTCAGAGAAACCAAAGAATTATTTTATTTGCCGCTTTTGGGTGCTTTGTTCTTCTTATTTATTTTATTAATCGGAGAAAGAAAAAATGATTAATGAGTTTTTGGTCAATTTTCATTTTTTACGCCCGCTATGGATCTTGCTCCTGCTTTTGCCCATTCTCGGCTTTAAGTATATTTTTCAAAACTTAAACAGTTTTTCTTCTTGGGAAAAAGTTTGCGATAAAAACTTGCTTAATTTTCTTTTGATTAAAGGTTCTTCTTCTAACAGAAAAACTTTCAAGTGGTTTGCGCTTTTAGGATATTTGTTCTTGGTTTTGGCATTGGCCGGACCTTGTTGGCAAAAGCAACCTATTCCGACATTAACGCCAGAAAATCCGTTGATGATTGCACTTAACCTTTCTTCTGACATGAAAGAAACAGATATCACGCCTAACCGCCTTGAACGTGCAAAATTTAAGATTATTGACTTGCTTTCCGAGATGAAAGATGCTCAGGTCGGCTTAATCGTTTATACCAATGAACCTTTTTTGATTTCTCCAATCAGCAATGATAAAAAAATTATCTTAAACCTATTACCTGCTCTTAATTTTGACATTATGCCCAAAAACGGTGACCGTTTGGACCGAGCTATCAATCTGGCCGTTGAAAAGCTTAAAAATGCCGGTTATAATCGCGGTAACATTTTAATTTTATCAGGAGATGTAGGAGAAAGATTTGACACGGCTTTGCAAGAAGCACAAAAAGCATCTGAACAAAATTTTGATGTTAATGTTTTGCAGGTTGCCAAAGTGCAAAATGAAAAACTTAAACTGATTGCTCGCTATGGCAAAGGTCTTTTTGAAACAATTTCAACCAACGACAAAGACATTCAAAATTTTGCCAAACAATTCAAGCCTGATGAATCTTCTCTGAAAGAGAACCAAAATAAGCAAGAACAATGGAAAGACATGGGCTATTATCTGGTGTTTGTTCCGCTTATTTGCTGTTTGTTCTTTTTTAGAAAAGGTATTTTTGTTTTCATCTTTATCTGTTTGTCTGCACATCCGGCTTCTGCTCAATGGTTTTTGAATCAAAACCAAAAAGCATTAAAGGCCTTTGAAGAAGGTAACTTTGAAAAAGCTCAACAAAGTTTTGAAGATTTAGACTGGAAAGCTGCCTCAGATTATCGTTTGGGAAACTATGAAAAAGCGGCTCAATATTATGCAAAGCATAATGATGTTACCTCTATGTATAATTTAGGCAATGCATTGGCTAAGTCTCAAAAAATTGAAGAAGCCATCAAAAAATATGAAGAAGTTTTGAAACTTGATCCAAACCACGAGGATGCCAAATTTAACTTGGAATATTTGAAACAACAGCAGAACCAACAAAATCAGCAAAATCAAAATAACCAAAACAACCAAGATGACCAAAAAGAAGAGCAAGAAAATAACCAGGATAACAACTCTTCTGAAGGAAATCCATCTCCGGCTCAAGACGATAAATCAAATGTTAATGAAGGAAATAATCCGCAAGATCAAAACTCGGCCGGAGAAGATAATTCAAAACAAAAAGAGCAACCTCAAGAAGATGGAGAGAACAACAAAGAACAAACTTCCGATGGTGCAAACGAATCTTATTCAGAGCAACAAAATTTAGCTCAAGGAGAGCCACAATCTGAGAAAGAAGAAGCTCAAGCCGGAAGTAGCGGGAAAACTGAAAAAGGCGACAAATATGATGAAAAGACGCAAGCCAAAGCTCAACAACTTCGCCAAATTCCTGAGGATCCGGGCGGATTGCTTAAGGCCTTTATTGCGCGTGAATATAGATTAAATCGATATGGAGATGAAGAATGAAAAAAATTGTTTTTCTTGCAATATGTTTTAGTCTGTTTACTCATATTTCTTGGGCTCAGACACCCTCCATTATGGCCTCGGTTGACAAAACAACCGTCCCACTCGGGCAAAGCTTTAACTTAGAGGTGGTTTATCAAAATCAGGAACCTCCTCAACCGGATAGCTCTCTTTTGCAAAACGACTTTGAGGTGGTTGGTGTTGCACAAGGTAAAAATATTCAGATTATAAACGGTGTAAAAACCATTGAATATACGCGTCAATTTAGGTTAATTCCAAAGAAAAAAGGACAATTAACCATCCCCGTCTTTACTGATGAAAACGGTAATAAGACCGACCCAATCACAATTAAGGTGATTGAACCAAGTGAAATTTCTGCTCAAGGTGCAGAAAACGGTAACCAATTTGCTATGGTTGGGCGAGTTAACAATAATACCCCTTATGTGCAACAAGAAATTTTATATACAATTTCTTTGACAGACAGTGGCGGTTTGCAAGGAAGAGAACCTTTGTTTGAGCTTGCGAATGACAAAGATTGGATTATTCGTTCTTTGGGAATGCCTGAAATTAAACCTTTTGTAAAAAACGGCAAAAAAATGCGAGAAATTATTTTTAAATATGCATTTTTTCCTCAAAAAAGCGGAAAACTTATTTTGCCTGCAGCCAGATTTGAAGGATATGCTCTGGGCAAGCCACAAAAAAGAATTGACCCGTTTGCAGACTTATTCGGTGATGAATTGAGTGCCACTTTAGGCATGACCTTTGCCGACCATGAACCCGTCTTTTTGAAATCTGCCCCAATTGAAATTGATGTCCGCCCCATACCTTTAGAAAATAACGGAAATTGGTGGCTACCGGCTCAAGATGTTTTATTGGTGGATAAATGGGAGAATGAAAATTCTCAAATTAAGGTTGGTGAAGCATTGCACCGCACTATTTATCTTAAAGCTGACGGTGTATTGGACAACCAACTGCCCAGCATTAACTTTCCTGAAACAAAGGGCCTAAAACAATATCCGGAAAAACCGGCTATGGAGATGAAAGCTGAAAACGGACATGTGACCTCAGTTATGAAAATTTCGAATGTTTATATTCCCAATGCAACGGGAGATATTGAAATTCCTGCAATTGAGATTCCATGGTTTAACGTTAAAACAAAACAAATGGAAACAGCTAAGCTTAAAGGGCGCAAAATTTCTGTTATACCTAATCCGGAAATAAAAGAAGCAGAAGTTATGGATACTGTTCCTACCCCTGAAGTTCAAGAACCAGTTCTTCCTAAATCAGCTGCTGAACCGCAATTAAACAAAAACGAACCGCATAAACTTAACACACATCTTTACCTTGTACTTATGGCCGTGGGAGGTTTTGCTTTGGGCATTATTTTAACGCTTCTTTTTGTAAGAAAAGGAAACAATTCAGCCCAAGGTCATGCAAAATCTTTAGAAAAAGCTATTATTTCTTGTGCAAAAAATAAAGATATCAGAGGGTTAAGGGATGCTTTGCTTGATTGGAGCAAAGAAAAATTTTCTCTTTCTTATATTAAAAGCTTTAATGAACTAAAAGAGATTATTAAAGACAAAGATTTTGCCGATGAGCTTGATAAAATCAATGCCCAGCTTTATTCGGATAATTTGGATAATTGGGATTATAAGGTTTTTCTCAATGTGTTTGAAAAAGTAAACAAAAACACGACTAAGAAAAAAAACGCCCCCAAAATTTTACCCGATTTATATAAGTAAGCACAAAAAAAACTCAAAGATTTCATATCTTTGAGTTTTTTTAATTACTTTAAAATCCTTCTCCCACATAAAGGGCAGATGTACTTTGTGGGTTCATCTTTCTTGCTCTTTTTTGTGTACACCAGCAGATGCTGACAATCTTCTTCGCTTTGCCTTAGTTTTTTATAAAACATAACTTCTTGCAACTCTTTTATCTTTTGCTCTTTGCTTTTTTTCTTTATGGCTGTGCATATAGAATTAAACAGCCAAACTGTTATAAACAGCATTCCGGTTAAAAAGCCTTTTGCAAAAAATATAATTGCACAAATCAAAGTTGCGGCAAAACAAACAATGGCCCAAATGCCGTAGAATCTCTCATCGGCTAACACAAATCCTGTTTTGCCCTTGCTCTCGGTCATGAGTAGCTTAACAAAACACAGGCTGAGAAAATATCCGGCCAAAATTGCTAATAAAATAATAATCCATCCCATAATATTGTCATTTAATATGTTTCTTAGAAAGAGACTTAGCAGAATTTTTATTAAAATAAAAGAGAAAAATTTTCATTGCTTAATTAAGGGTTTGGGTATATATTACCTGTTGTTTAAAAATTTTTAATTCTCTATTATATTATATGGAAAATAATAAGAACAGCTCATGCGATGTCTTAGAAGGTTGCAGAGCAAATCAGAACTTTAGTACAATCCATGAAGCTTTTGCTTATAAGCTTGGATTTATAAGATGTGAACGTATGTATCTTGGCGGAAATTCTCTGCATGGTATTTTCAGAGATTCTAAAAACATGCTTCAGTGTCTTTGGCCTTGGGGAACCAAGAACGACTTTATCCAAAAAAGATCTTCTTACCCTTTTGAACCGTTTCAAAACTTTACGGTCAGAGATCTTTTCTACATTCTGGTTGATTGGGGTTGTTTTACTCAACGGTATCCGGCATTGGTTAACCCTTATCAGGTCTTAATACACTACTATCCAAGCTATGTAAATGTTATGCTTCCGGTTTGTCTGGCGGTTGACCCTCTGATGGTTGTGCGAGAAACTCTGCCCTTCTTTTCAGGAGATTTGGTTAAGAGTTCGGAACAAAAAAAATGCTATCAGCAAATTATTGACATTATCAAAGATATTGCCAAAAATGTTCCTCAGAATATGAACGAGGTGCAGAAGATTTGTCAGCAGCAAATTCTTGTTCAAGAGATGATGCCGGTAGAAATTTTTACCATTGTTCTGAACAAAATTGCACAACGCCGGCAAAAAGACATTCGGTTTACCAAGATGCATGACAGCCTTAATTTCAAGGCAATGGCTTTTGCCGAGGCAGATAATTTTGCTTTTGTGCCTAATATTACACACACAAAAGACTTATCTAGCCATTTGTTCTTAAAGTAACAAATAAAAAACTCACAGCCAAAACTGTGAGTTTTTTTATAAAATTAATGACATATTAAGACTTATTTGATTGAATGTATATTGGATTTTAACGTAATTATGAGGTTTTTGATTAAAAAGTTATGGAGCCTGTGATATTAGATTTTATTTATTTATTTTTTGTTTTCTTTTTAGTTTTTGCTAATGCTTTCTTTGTGGTATCTGAATTTGCTATTGTAAAAATTCGTAGAACAAAATTAGAAGAGTTAGCTCATTTTGGTGATAAACGCGCCAAAACAGCCCTTAAAATTAATGCTCGCTTAAATACATTTTTGAGTGCCATTCAGTTAGGTATTACTTTAGCTTCCCTGGGTTTGGGTTGGATTGGTGAACCTGCCGTTTCTCACCTTTTGGAAGATGTATTTGAAGAATTTTTCGGCCATAATAAAATTTTGCTCCATTCCGTTAGCTTTGGTGTTGCCTTTGCTTTCATCACTTTGCTTCACGTGGTTTTAGGTGAGCTTGTTCCGAAAACTTTGGCTATTCAAAACACTGAAGCTTATGTATTGAGAATTGCTAAGCCTCTTTATTTGTTTAACCAAATTTTTGCTCCGTTTATTTGGGTGTTTGACCATGTAACAAACGGTATTTTGCACCTTATGGGCACAAAAGTTTCTAATGAAAGTGATGACGCTCACTCTGAAGAAGAAATTAAACTCATTATTGATGCTTCACAAAAAGGTGGCGTTATTGATGATACTGAAAGTGAAATCATTCAAAATGCTATTGATTTTTCCGAAATCTTGGCTCATGAAATTATGATTCCACGTCAAGATATGAAATGCTTGTACAAAAACAACACTTTTGCTGAAGCTTTAGAATTTGTAAAAAACAACAACCATACTCGTTTTCCGCTTTGCGATAAAGATAAAGATCATATTATTGGTATGATTCATATTAGAGATATGCTTGAATATGATGCTCAAATGGGTGACAAGTATGTTTTGAAAAAGTTAGCCAGAAAAGTTTTGTTTGTTCCTGAAAATAAATCTATTTCTGAAATTTTACATGAAATGATGGGCAAACGTATTCATATGGCTGTTGTTGTTGATGAATATGGCGGAACCGCCGGTTTGCTTTCTATGGAAGATATTTTAGAAGAATTGGTCGGTGAAATTCAAGACGAGCACGATGAAGAAGAAGTCCCAATGAAAAAATTGGACGATACAACCTTTGAATTTGATGGTGCTTATCTGATTGAAGACGCATATGAAGATATGGTCTTGCCTGAAACCGAATATGAAGAAAGCACAATCGGGGGATATGTGTTCGGCTTGTTAGGCAGAGTTCCTAATGTGGGAGATGCTGCTGAGGATACTTATTGTAAATACAAAGTATTAGCTGTTAATAATATGCGCATTACCCGTGTGAGAGTAACAATTAAATATTCAGCTTCTGAAGAAACTGAAGAATAATATAAAACGGCAATCTAAGGATTGCCGTTTTTTCATTAAATTCAATAAGCTATCACTTTCTTGTAACAAAATATTCATACAAATTTTATTGCAATATTTATTTAATAATTTTATTATAAATCATATGGTTTTATTTTTTTGTGGAGAATTGTGTCATGTTTAAGCCTAAATTCATTAGATTTCTAGCTTGTTCTTTAATTATGGCGGGAAGTCTTTACCCTTTTATGCATTCTGCTAATGCTCGTTCTCCAAAATCGATGCCCCTTCCTGAAGGATCTTACCAATTGGCACGTTCTGTTTTCTTACCGGAAGCCACCGAAGATACATGGTTTTCTCACTATGATAGATTACCCAATGATTATAACCAAGATCCTTGTAAAAAAATGGGATATCCCATAAAAGATGATTGTCCTAAACATGGCAACTGCTCTAAATGTCCTGCTGATTCAAATTTCTTAAAACTTAATTCTTGTAGTGCTGACGGTTCTCAAAAATATAGAATTTCTCCAAATGGTCTGAAATGTGAACCTTATTGTGATTATAAAGGATGTGATATGTCTCAATATCCTATGATGACCTGTCCTGAAGGAACTGCTTGCGAAACCTGCACTCAAGTTAACAATGATTGTACATCAAAATTCTGGTATAAAGCAACGTCAAACTGTATTTCCGGATATTGTTATATTGGCGGAAGATGCCAAAAAGTTCAAACAGTAGATTGCGGGGCTTCATATGGACCTGCTCCTGAATGGAAAGACGATTGCCCTGAAGGATATATTTGTTCCGAAGCAAGAACGTATATGACTTCAGATTGTAAGACTGGTACATGTTGGCAATTTAAATCTTGTGACAACTCAAAAGATTATTATCTCGTATCATCATCTACAGGAACACCCCGTTGTAAACATATGCCTTGTTACAAGACACAAAAGAACTGTAATGACTTTAAGTTAACCTCTTGTCCTGCCAATGGTACTTGTGAAAAATGCACAGAGACAGATCAATATTGTAATGAAGGTGATACAAAATATAACCTAACCGGGTGCGTAAAAGGTTATCATCTGGATTATAATAAAACAAAATGTATAAAAGACTGTGTCATTGGAGATGAAGCATCTAACCCTGATTTAATGTTTGTTGATCCTTCATATGCAACATTAAATGAATGTAAAGCTCAGGATGGTGTTTCTTCCTGCATGCAATATTATTTTTACACAAATACATCATGCGCAATGGCACCAAAATTTATTCCTAATGCATGTAAGTCTGGGTATAAACTAAAACAAGAAACATCTCAGAAAAATGGTGGCACAATTCTTAAAATCACCTGCGCCAAAGATGTACCGCAATGTACACCTAATTTATGCAGTGATTATGATTTCACCACATATCCTGATCTTACCGGATGTTATGGTTGTAAAGTTGAATCTTGCCAAGTTACAAACGCTGACTGTTCAAAAGGAATAACTAAATATAAAATTATTGAGTTAACATGTCCTAATGAATATATGCTCAATACTGAAACATTACAATGTATTCCAGGTATCGGCTCTATTCTTTATAATGATATGACAACAGGTGTTCCTTCTGAATATGCTAAAGAAAAAGCTAAAGGAAAAGTTGCTATCGGCGTCGTTTGGGACCCTATTCACACAAAAGCAATTTCTCTTAAATCATATAAAACGACATGGGCTAAAAGCGGACCATACGTTACCTATCCTGATATTCCTGACTTACCGAATACAGAAAAAGGTACTGCTACATGGTTTGTTGACCAATGGTTAGTTAATAAAAAATTGCAATTAAGTAATAACTTATCTCTTGTAGATGGGGTTGGCAACACAAAAACCATGCTTAAATATATGGATGCAAACCCTAACCAATACATATATGTTGCACAACTTGCTAAGCAAGAATACCGATGGGCGCCCGGAACCACAGAAAATGATTGGTATGTGCCATCTGTCGGAGAATTATTCTTTGCTATTGAATATACTGTTTTATTGCAAGATACTTTGAGTTTAGTTGGAGGAGATCCTTTACCTGAAATAAGCAGGGAGCCTGACATGTTTAATGTTGCGCATTGGTCTTCAACAGAAATGGACGAAAACACTGCCTTGACTGTATATTCTAATGGATATCCTTGGGTGGGAGAGAAAGATCTTGGATACAAGGGCAACCAACTTAATTTAAGACTCTTTATAAATTACAGTCTTGCCGGTTATCCTAGCTGCGAAAGACAAGTGGAACGTCTTGAATATAAAAAACGTATGTGGCAAAAGAAAATGGATATAAGTATATCATTCTGCGATTCAGACTGTTCTGAATGCACTGAATACTTACAGCCTCAATATTGCTCACGTGAGAAAGCGGCTTTAGAAAATGAAATTTATCAACATAACAAGAATCAATGCCCTTCAAATCCTGTAGACGCAACTATTGCCCCTTGTCCGACACAAGGATTCTGCGAAAATAAAGATGGTTCTTGTTCAAAATGTACAAGATAAGGGCATAAAAAAAACAAAACACCTATTAACATTTATTAATAGGTGTTTTGTTTTTTAATCATTGTACTAAAACCGTAAAACTTAATTATTGAGACAAAGCAATATTCATAAAAAAAAAGCCCACTTTCTAAAGCGAGCTTTTTTTTATGAATTCAGAATATTTATTATGTTTTTAAGTCCACAACGGTTTGTGTCATTTCATCGGCAACGGTAAAGGCATTTGTATTTAAGCCATATGCTCTTTGGATTATCACCATTTTACTGAACTCTGTTTCAACATCTGCTGTTGATTGTTCCAAGGCCTGAGGAACAATATATCCCTTATTATCTTCCAGAAAACTTGCCGGACCACTGGCCTCATTTGCGGCGAATAATGTTCCTGAAATTGAAGTCAGATTATTAGGTGCAGAAAATGAGCTTAAAGCCAATTTGCCTATATTATAAAATTCATCATTGCTATATCTGGCTGAAATGACACCTTCTTCTCCAATAGATACATATTGGAATGTTCCGCTGGGCTTGCCATCTTGAGTGATGTTTTTTATCTCTGAACTTCCGGAATATTGTGTCATATTGGAAATATCCATATTAACGCTGCTGGTTGAACCATCATCCCATGTAATATTAATATTAAAATTTTTAGGTGTTACCAATTTTCCATCTGCCGCAAATTGAACATCTACCGGTTCAGAGGTAACTGTTGCACCATCAATGTTAAAGTTAACCGTCCAAAGATTATTTTGGTTTTCTACCTTAGAAAAAACCATATTCATATTTGCACCGTTATTATTTGGACCATAGACCATCATACCATAACTACTGTCCGCTACAGAATCTGCCGGAACATTGCCTGTAATTTTGATATTTGATGTTGGCACGGTCGGAATTTCATCAGGATATTCGATTACCATATCTCCAACGGTGTTACCGAATGAACCGTCTTCGTTCGGCAAAAATCCTTGAACGACCATTCCGTTATTTGCGACAAGATATGGCTTTCCATCATTGAGCTGCAAACGAAAATTTCCGGCTCTGGTATAATATACATCTCCTGAATATCTGTCTTTTACGGTAAAGAAAGCATTACCGTTATTATTCAAGGCCACATCAAAATAGCCTCCTGAGGATGCAATAGCACCTTGAGTCATGATATTGGTTCTATCATAATAACCAACAGAGTTCACACCAACTCTGGATGATTGCAATTGAGATGCAGAATTACCATATCTGGATGAGGTTGAGCCTAACAGCGTGTGAAACATGGTTTCACTTGATTTATAGCCGACCGTATTGATATTGGCAATATTTCCACTCACTGTTTGAAGTGCGTGAGATTGTGCATCCATACCTGTAACAGAGGGCATAAAATTACATAATACCATAGATATTAACCTCCTCTTTTTTTCTTCGAATTTTTATATGCAAATATTATGCCAAAATTTTTACAGATATTTTTCAATAAATTTTATCAACTTTTTGTTATTAAAACGCATTTGTTGATTTTTGAGCATTTTTTTGCATTTTTTCGCATTATTTTTTCAATTTTGCTCAAATATGTTATATTTTTATTGTCTTTTATTGAAAATTGGGATATTAATCTTTTCTGAATTTAGTATTAACAAAAGAGAGAATAAAAAAAATGGCTAATCCATTGGATACAAAAGTTATCAGCAAACTCGCTGAGATTCTTGATAAAAGTAATTTAACCGAATTAGAATATGAAGATGAAACTTGCAGAATCTGCTTAACCAGAGAAGTTACCCAAGTTAGCGCTCCGGCTTATGCTCCGGTTCCGCAAATTATGCCTCAAGCCGCTCCTGTGGCACAAGCTGCACCTGTGGCTGCAGAACCAGCTGCCCAACCGGCTCAAGATCAAGATTTTTCAAAACACCCAGGCGCTGTTAAATCTCCAATGGTTGGTGTTGTTTATTTATCTGCCGACCCAAATTCTCCAAACTATGTTAAAGTCGGTGACAGCGTTGCTGAAGGTGATACCGTTTGCTTGATTGAAGCTATGAAGACATTTAATCCGGTTAAAGCTCATAAGGCCGGTAAGGTTACTAATATTTTGGTATCTACAGGCGATCCTGTAGAATATGGCGAACCGCTCGTTATTATTGAATAATTTCCCTCCATTTTTGAGGATTTTGATATGTTTGAAAAAGTTTTAATTGCGAATCGCGGAGAAGTAGCTTTACGTATTCATCGTGCTTGTCGCGAAATGGGTATCAGAACCGTTGCCGTTCACTCTGAGGCCGATGCTGATGCTATGCACGTGCGCCTAGCTGATGAAGCTGTTTGTATCGGTCCTGCTCGCTCTACTGATTCTTATTTGAATATGTCTGCTATTATTTCTGCAGCTCATATTACCGGCGCTGATGCCATCCACCCCGGCTTTGGTTTCTTGTCTGAAAGTGCTGATTTTGCCGAAATGGTTGAAGAACACGGCATTACATTCATTGGCCCTCGCCCTGAAATTATGCGTATGATGGGTGATAAAATCACTGCCAGAGAAGCTTCCATTAAAGCAGGCCTTCCTGTTGTTCCTGGCTCTCCAGCCTTGGAAAGCGTTGAACACGCTATTGAATGGGCTCACAAAATCGGCTACCCTGTTATTGTTAAAGCCAAAGATGGTGGCGGCGGAAAAGGTATGAAAACCGCTTTCAATGATGAAGAAATGAAAGAGGCTTACACCATGGCAAAAGCTGAAGCTAAAAACGCTTTTACCAGTGATGTGGTTTATATGGAAAAATATTTGCAAAAACCTCGCCACATTGAAATGCAAGTTTTGGCTGATAACTATGGTCATGTTGTCCATTTAGGTGAACGCGATTGCTCTATTCAACGTAATCACCAAAAAGTCATTGAAGAAACCCCTTCTCCGGCTTTAAACCAAAAACAACGCGAAGAGATTGGCGAAATTGCACGTCATGCGGCAGAAGTTTTGGGATATAACAATGCCGGAACAATGGAGTTTTTGTTCGAAGACGGAAAATTTTATTTCTTGGAAATGAACACTCGTTTGCAAGTTGAACACCCGATTACCGAAGCTATCAGCGGAATTGATATTGTTAAAGAACAAATTAGAATCGCTAGCGGAGCTCAGCTTGGATATTCTCAAAAAGATATCCAATTCAGCGGCCATGCTATTGAATGCCGTATCAATGCCGAGGACCCTGAAACCTTTGCTCCTTGGCCTGGAAAAATTACCGAATGGCATGCTCCAGGCGGTCTTGGCGTTCGTGTAGATTCTGAAATTTATTCAGGCTATAAAATTCCTCCATTCTATGATAGTATGATTGCAAAACTTATTGTACATGGAAAAACACGCAATGCCGCTTTGATGCGTTTGCGTCGCGCTTTGGAAGAATTTGTAATTGAAGGTGTTAAAACAACTATTCCATTACACCAAGAAATCATTTCTCAAGCTGATTTTATTGATGGTCAATATAATATTCATTGGCTTGAAAAATTTATGAATTCTAAGAAAAACGCTAAATAGTTTTAGCTTGTATTTTTTAGCCCCCTTTTAGGGGGCTTTTTTTATTAACTAACCAAAATATAAAATATTTTGCTCCTAAACATTTCTGATTTTTTAGCTTTATCTTTTTTTATTTTCTGTTATATTTGTTTTATAAAAATATAATTATGATATTATGAAAAGAGATGAAAATTTAGCGCATATTTATTATGCTTGCGCACCTTTACTCTTAAGTACGTTTAAGATTATTACCATTGAAACTGAAGAAAAATTCAAATTGTTATCTTGGTATATAAAAGAAAAAAAATACACTAATGTTTTGATATTTTATCAAAATATGGTTTGGGGTTGTATAAAACAAGAATATAGTATTTTATTTTCTCAATTGGTTTCTGATATTCAACTTTCTGTAGCACAAAAAAGAAAGAAGGCTCTTTTTATTTCCTTTAAATGTGCCTCTTTCCAAAGATTTTTAAGCTCCTTTGAGAAGAAATTCAAGAAAGAGATATATACAGAAAACAATAATGCCATTTTCTCCAGAGCGAGCAAAGATATTTATTGGATTAGAAAACAACTTGCTTACGATATCAGTGAAGCTTATTTTCTAAATGAAGATCCTGAAGCATGGAACAAGCTCTATCTTTATTGTACACAAATCCAAAAATCTATGGAGGAAGCAATATACAACCCAAACAACAAGCATGATACCGTTTGCTTAAAACTTATGCTTAATGATATAAAAAAGATTTCTAAACAAAAAAAATTTTTAGAAAACAGCTTTATTCATAAAAGAGAACAACAACTGAATTTTTCTTATCGGAAACTCATTCCTCCAATGCTTATTAATTTATTGGAGGAATGGCTAAAATAAAAAAAAGCACTCTTTATAGAGTGCTTTTTTTTAGCAGATACTGTTTATTTTGTTTTTTCTTTTAAGTTGGCAATCAAAGCATCAATATCGCCATTATGATTTTTAATGAAAGCGGTGTATTCGTTTCTTGCAGTAATAGCCAAGCTTACATTTTCAATGATGATATCAACAATTTTAAAGTTATCAGCACTTTGTTTTACTCTCCAGACAACTTTTGCAGGCTCACCTTCACCCATATCTACGGTAGAGTTTACAAAGATTTGATTTTTTGAATTAGATGGTGTTGTTCCAATAAATTTAAAGTCTTTACCCTTAAATTCATCAAAACGGGCAGACCATGTTTTGATATTCAACTTACGATAAACAGCAATAAAATCCTTTTTTTGTTGAGGAGTTGCCGTTCTCCAATAACGTCCCAAAACGAATTGACCAATAAAATTTAAATCCAAAGCTTTGTTAAACAATTTTTCAAAACGTTCATCCTTAACTTGTTGAGATACGTTTGCATTGATAATATCTTCAATTCCGCTGTTAGTTACGTCTTTTACAAAATTTTCTGCTTTTGCGGCATCTATTTCTGCTTTAGCAACTGTGGAGAAACACAAACTTATTCCCATTAAAGCAGACGCTAAAATCTTTTTCATAAAAATCTCCTTATATTTTATTCTACATATTCAATATCTTCTTCAAACTCAAAGTCATAAGAAACTGTATTTTCATTTGAAGAATCATTATATGATTTTTGTTTATTTTGAATATACGCAGCTTTCATCGTTGTATAGTAATCAACGGAATTTTTTTCCAAATCTTTGGTATAATCGAGCAAAGCTTCTCTATCTACAACAGCTTTAGCACCAACATAAGCAACATATGCATATCCACCGTCTTCATATTCTTCGCTTACCCAATAAACTGGAGAAATAAAGCCGTCAGCAACTGTTCCGGCAAATGCTCTCGGTGTTGTTGGACCAACAAACGGTAAAACTAAATAACTTCCTGATGGAACACCCCATTTAGCAAGAGTTTCATCAAAGCCGTCTTCCTCTCTTTTTAATCCCCAAGCACCGGCTACATCATGTGTTCCGACCAAGCCTAAGGTAGAGTTAATTACAAAACGGCTCAGAGAAACGCCTGAGTTTTTAAATTCTCCTTGCAAAATTTGGTTAACGGCTGATACCGGTTCTTTTAAGTTTGCAAAAAAGTTTCTAACTCTTTCTCTTCCATATGGAGTTGTAACAGCTCTATAACCTTCAGCAGCAGGAACCAAAATGTACTTATCAAGTTTATCATTAAACTTGAACATAACACGGTTAAACCCTTCATATGGGTCATCTATTTCATGAATATCTTGCTGGGAGGCATTAATTGTGAAAGGGGTTAAACAAGCAACACTACAAATGAGAGTACTTAAAATTCTTTTTTTCATTGCTCAACTCTTTGTGATTAAAAACAATTCTTCCTTAATATAGCATTATTTTATTTGAAATCAACAAAATTTTGGATAAATTATATTCTTAGAGGTATGTTTACGGCATTGAGATATTAAGGAGTTTTCTTATGAATATTTTTCATATTTCAGACTTACATTATAATCCTGATGATCAATTAGGACAAGCAAATATAAAAAAAGTTTTTGAACATATCTTAACTCAAGCAATAAAACCGGATTTACTTATTATTACCGGAGATATTATCAATGCTAATACGCTTAATTATGAACCCATATTTACTGAAATTAAAAACTTAAATATTCCGTTTTTATGCATTAGCGGAAACCATGACATATCTGAAAATTTGATAGAATCTTTGAAAAAATATTGTCCTGCACATCCTCTATCTACACATAAAGGCAAGCTTGATTATATTTGTGATGACTTTCCTCTAAAATTTATTGCTCTTGATAGTTATGAAAGAAATATGGCCGGAGGAAATATCTTAGATACTCAGCTTCAATGGATGGAAGATGAAATTATTCACTCAGATAAACCTGTTGTTATCTTAGTTCACCAATTTCCTCTTTGGGCTGACTTAGACTTTTTTGATAAAAAAACAGGTTCTTCATGGAGAAATAAATTTTGTGATATTGTGGCAAAACATAGTGCTAAAATCAAACTGATAGCCTCAGGACATATGCACAATAGCCTTATGGGAACAATTGAAAAAACCCCTGTGGTTTCTTGTTTTAGCGCCAATTGGCAAGCCCATTTGGACTTTACCCCCTTTGACAACATGAAAGAAGATAATCGTGCTGTGGGTTATTTTATTCATCGATATATAAATGGTAAATTTATTTCTTATGCCGTTTGTTTGTAACATTGTTACATTGATGAAATTTTTTGTGTTTTGCTTTTTTAGATAATTTTGCGTAGTATCCTTTCTAGTTAAAACAAATCAAAGGACTATGTTAAAATGAATAAACCAAATAAACCTATTAACTTGTTTGATGTTCAAGCTTCTCAAAAAATCATTGGACAAGAAAACTTCTTAAACGCTTTCAAAACTATTTTGAACCACGGCGGATATGCTCAAGGTCCTGAAACAAAAGAATTGGATGAAAAATTAGCTCAATTCTGCGGCGCTAAATACTGCTCTACTTGTGGTTCAGGTACTGATGCTTTGACTTTGGCTTTGATGGCTTGGGACGTTAAACAAGGTGACGCTGTTTTCGTTTCTTCTTTCACATTCGTTGCTTCTGCTGAATGCGCTGCCATTGTTGGCGCTACTCCGGTATTTGTTGATTCTAAACCAGATACATACACTATGGATCCTCAAGACTTGCAACGCGCTATTGATGAAGTTAAAAAAGAAGGCAAACTCAATCCGAAAGTTGTTATTCCGGTTGATATTTTTGGTTCTCCTTGCGAATATGATGAAATCATCAAAATTGCTCATGCAAACGGCATGAAAGTTCTTTCTGACGCTGCTCAAAGCTTTGGTTCTGTTTACAAAGGTACAAAAGCCGGTAACATTACAGATATGACCGCTACTTCTTTCTACCCGACAAAACCTTTGGCTTGCTATGGTGACGGTGGTGCTGTTTTCTCTAACACTAACGAAGAAAACGAAATGGTTAAATCTTGCCGTGTTCACGGTATGAGCCCTGAAGATCACTATGATAACGTTCGTTTGGGCATGACCGGCCGTATGAATACTTTCCAAGCTGCCGTTGTTTTGCAAAAGCTCAAAGTTTTTGAACAAGAATTAAAAGATCGTTACACAATCGCTAAAAGATATGATAATGAATTAAGCCCATACTTCAAAAAACAACGTATTTTGGATAACTGCCAATCTGCTTACGCTTTGTATACAATCAACTGCGAAGACAGAGATGAACTTATGGCTTATTTGAAAGAAAATGGTATTCCTTGCGGTGCTTATTACCCACGTCCGGTTCACACTCAAACCGCTTATGCTAAATGGAATACACGCAGTCTTCCTGTTTGCGAAAAACTTTCTAAGACTGTTCTTTCTATTCCAATGCATCCGTACTTGGAAAGCGATGTTCAAGATTATATCATTGAAACTATGAATAAGTTTGCTGAAAATAAAATCTCTAAAGTGGCTTAGGCCATTCCTATCATAGTTGATGATGTAAAAAAACTACCTGTAGAAATACAGGTAGTTTTTGTTTGTAAAAAAATTTTTATTTCTTATTAATTAATTCCATTTAGAGGAGATTTATTATCTATATACTTTCTAACATTTTTACCAAATGTTTGATTAATATATTGCGTAATAGAACTTGGTTTGGGCTTAAATGTATCCGCCATTGATTGCGCTTGCAAAAGTTCTTCCATTTTTATGCTTTTGGCTAGAAAATCTCTTTTTTTAGCGGCTTCTTCTACTCCTTGAACTGCGGCCAAGTTAAACCATATATGAGCCTGAACAATGTTTTTGGGATACTTTGTTCCTGTTGCTAAAATATTTGCCAAGGCAACCATAGCTTCCACATTACCTTGAACTGCAGCTTTGTTTAATATTTTAACACCGGTTCCATAGTTTTGAGGAGTACCATAACCATTCATATACATTTCAGACAACACAATCATAGCTTCATCAAAGCCTTTGTTTGCTGCTTCTTTAACCAATTTAAATGCTTGTAAGTAATCTTTATCTACAATAAAGCCCTTATAATGAGCATATCCAAGCATAAAACTTGCCGTAAAATTATTTGCATCTGATGCTTGCTTAAACAATGTCATGGCTTCTTCAGGACGATATAACTCTCCCTTGCTTGATAGATAAATAAACGCAAGATTAACCATTGCTTCTGAATTACCTAAACTGGCTGCTTTTGAAAACATTTTTGCGGCTTCAAGAAGATTGCGTTTGGTGCCAATTCCGCTATAATACAAACTTCCTAAATTATTAATAGCAATAACATTATCTTTGGCTGCAGCCTTTTGATAATATTCAAAAGACTTAGGATAATTTACCTCTATTTTATGCTCCGTATCTCCATATAAATATATATATCCTAGAGCAAGATCTGCATCAACATTACCTTCATTAGACATACGAATTAAACTTTCTTCATATGTTTCTTCTTTAACTGAAGCATTTTGCTCATTTCCTTGAGTTACAACATCAGGCTTTTTATCTTTCCAAAACTGCAAAAAAGAAAATATTCCGCCGTCGTCTTCTTCTGATACAGAACCAGAAACCTCTGTCTTACTTTCAGCTTCCGCACTTTCTGTTTTTATATTAACAAGACTATCTCCGCTCAAAGACAAAACAGCTTCTTGCGCATAAACATCATTTGCGTAGGCAAGAAATAACATAAGCAACAATATTTTCTTTTGCATTACACACCTATTTCACAGTTTGTTTTTTTGCCATTAATATATTTTTTATCACTTTATTGTGACTTTTCTTTTGTTTGTTTTGATAATATGTTTGTTTCTTTTTTAGAATTCTACGAGTTCTTTCCTCTTTTTCAACAAATAATGTTTTTTTATCAAAATCTTCCATCATTTCAAGCTCATCTTGATCAGGAATATTTTGATATTCTTCGGGTGCATTTAAATCGTTAATATCCTCACCGGAAAAGCGTACATCTTCATTTCCATATATATAACCATTATATCTGGGCAAAATGAATTGCAAATATCTTTCCGTTAAGTCCTCAACTTGATTTTCATTTATAACCAAGCCCAAAGATTTTAACTCTGCATTATTAGTGTTAAAACCCATGCTTAAGTCAAAGGCCTTAAACGGACGATATATAAAGTTTTCATTGATGAACTTTGCCGCAATATTATATATCGGGTGTTTTTCTTGACTAATGGGGTTTATAGACTCTCCGTCAAAATCAACTCCGTTTGCTTGTTTTGCATCTTCCAGACGAAAAGCTTTATCCATAACCTGTAGGTTATAGGCCCTTATTTTTTCCTTATATTTTTGTTGTATTGCCATCTGATACTTAAATGTATTCATCTTAGCAATTTTTCTATCGCCTTCCGTTAGATATTTCTTTTCATTTTCTTCCCAATATCGCAGACCTCGTTGAGACGTATTTTCTGAAGATACCAACAATAAATCTGCGTCTCGGCTTTCTTCATTTTCAACACCGGCATAAATTAAGTGTGTATCGTAATCACCTTCATTGAGCTTGTTGATTTTAATCTGCGTTTCTACAGTAAACGGATTTCCGTTCAAATCCATATTGATATAAATGCGTTTTTCACGATAATTTTTTAAGCCATAGGCTTTATTATCGTTAGAGTTTGCATTAAAGCTGTCTTTGCATTCTTTGGGGTTCACATGGTATTGCGGTGAATTTTTCAATAAATCCATCGTTTCTACCGTATCCGCATAATATTTTCTGGTTATGGTTAAACGCATCATATCTTTTAAGCGTTGATATGGTTTAGGCAACTTACTTATTTCTTTATCTTGTTCCTCTTCAGAGAGCTTTTTCTTTTTGATTTTTTCAATGTCTTTTACAAATTGTTGATAATACTTACCACCCTGAGAAATTTGTTTTCCATCAGCATCATAAACAGGTAGTTTGATTTTATCTATTGCGCGGTGTATATTTTTCATTCCCGGCATAATTACATATATCGGGTTATCTCTATAGTCATAAAACGTTAAGCGCATTGATGTAAACGGCGTTATGTGTTTGGCCTGATATTCTTTATACATTCCCATGTTGTTGTGATTATGATATCCGGCTATTTGTTCATTTTTTTCGACCATTCCGGTTTCCAAATCTATGGCATTAATTTCTTCAGGACCAATCTCCTCGCCCATTTCTTGTAATATTTTCATTTTTCCGGGACGATAGGTATTCATAAGCGTGTGGCATATATTTTTATACATCACACGATATGCCTCCATCGGATTACCAAATATTGAGCGCATATAATCAGCAGATTCTTCATCTATCATTCCTTTATTTTGATAATTATCAATGCAAGCGAGATTATATTGCTTAATCTCGTCCATAATAGAATTAATCTCACGGGCAGATAAATTTTCAATATCTTGAGCTTTTATTTCAACTTTACCGTGGTGCGCTAATGATTTCTTTATTTTTGTTATTATTTCTTGATAATCCATAGTCGTTCTCTTATTTTTTCTTCTTAAAACTATATTATAAAAAAAATATTGTTTCTTTTCAACCCGAAATATCAAAAAAAAATCCCCCCGCATTGGCAGATGCGAGGGGGCTGAATTTGTGTCTAATATAATAATTAGAACAATTGCAATACAGATTGAGCAGCTTGAGATGCCAAGCTCAAAGAGTTAATTGCAAGTTGCTGTCTGGTTTGTAAAGCCAACATATTTGCTGATTCTTCGTTCATATCAGCCAAGGTTAACTTATCTGCACCTTCAGTCAACACGTTGATTAAGTTATCTGTAAAGTCTTCACGGCTTTGTACGATTGAGTAGTTATTACCAAAGTCAGAAGCCATTGTACGAAGTTCTGTAATTGCATCTTCAATATGAGTGATGGACACGTCAATATTGCTATCTCTTTGCCAATCATTTTGAGCTTCTGCAATACCCAAACCTTTAGAGCTTGCATCAACACCCATAATTTCAATTTTTGAAGAACGGTCTTCGTTAAAGACTACGGTCAATTTGTTGCCTTGAAGCAAGTTTACACCTTTATATCCGGCATCGTTGGCCAAAGCGTCAATTTGCTCTAAGATTTCGTTAAATTGTTTTGCATAGCTGGTACGCTCAGTACTAACCTCTTTAGCATTACCGGCGCCTCTGTCACCTTCAATGCCCATACCTTGGAAAGCTGTATATTTTGCAGCAGCTGTGCTGTCACCGAATACTCGGAATTCTTTATTGGTAGCCATGATTGAAAAGGCTTTGCCGTTTGCTTCAGCGCTAATACCCAAGCTTGATGCGGCTGTATTTATCGCAGCAGCGATTGCAGCAGAGTTAGCACCAGTTGTAGCATTTGCCAAAGTAACTTTCTTAGCAGCTGTATCTGCAACATCTGAGCTTGCCAAGTCACCGTTTACCCAAGAAACCATTGAACCATCTGTGGTTGAAACAGTAACAGTACCGTCTTTGGCAACAGCATTCAAGCCCAAACCTTGCAATTGGTTTGCTACATCTGCAGCTGTCGTTGCTGCACTGCTTCCTCCATCTTTGACGGTAATTTCATGACCTTTGTCTTCACCTTCAAGATAAACAGTGAATTTTTTGCCGTTTTCACCAGTATCAAAAGTCATTGTAAATGTGCTCAAATCTTCACGAGCGTCAACCATAAATTCTGCATCAACACCGGCTGTGATTTCGCCAGAGGTGATAGAATATTTATCAAAGTTGCTCGGAACGTCACGTGCAGAGTTTGCAATAGCTTTTGCTTGTTCAGCAAAAGAGGTAATTGTTTCAATACCTTCGTTAGCAGCTTGAATAGTTTGGATTCCTTGACCCATACTATCTAACAAAGCGCTTAAGTCATTTGCACGGTTATTTAAGGATTGAGCGGTGTAGTAAGAAGAAGGGTTATCAATTGCTGAGTTTACCTTCTTGCCAGTAGATAAGCGTTCTTGTGTCATATCCATCAAACTTTGAGTTTCTTGCAAAGACAACAAGTTTGTTCTCATACTAGCTGTTAATGATATATCTGCCATTTTCTTTCTCCAAATACTATGGAACACATTACTTGCGAATGTTATACTAACATTACAAGTATTATATTAACACAAATTCAGCATCTAATCAATGCTTATTTTCACTTTTATAGTAAAATATGTAAAAAAATCGTTAATTATATTCATAAACTTTTGTGGGACTCGTATGTTTTAATGCGAGTCCCTTTGTTTAATATTTTTTATAAAAAAAAAGAAAAAAGGCTCTTATTGCTAAGAGCCTTCCCCTCCTTATTGTGTTTAGAACAATTGCAATACAGATTGAGCAGCTTGAGACGCCAAACTCAAAGAGTTAATTGCAAGTTGTTGTCTGGTCTGTAAAGCCAACATATTTGCTGATTCTTCGTTCATATCAGCCAAGGTTAACTTATCAGCACCTTCTGTTAACACGTTAATTAAATTATCGGTAAAGTCCTCACGGCTTTGTACAATTGAGTAGTTGTTACCAAAGTCAGAAGCCATTGTACGAAGCTCTGTAATTGCATCTTCAATATGCGTAATTGCCACATCGATATTGGCATCTTTTTGCCAATCATTCTGAGCTTCCGCAATACCCAAACCTTTAGAACTTGCATCAACACCGTTAATTTCAATTTTTGAAGAACGGTCTTCATTGAAAACAACAGTCAATTTGTTGCCTTGAAGCAAGTTTACACCTTTATAACCAGCATCGTTGGCCAATGCATCAATTTGCTCTAAGATTTCGTTGAATTGCTTTGCATAGCTTGCACGCTCAGTGCTTACTTCTTTGGCATTACCTGCACCCCTATCTCCAAGAATGCCCATTGCATCAACTTTAGACTGGTTGGCTGAATCTGCAAATACGCGGAATTCTTTACCTTCTGCCATAATAGCAAATTTTTTACCATCTGCTTCAGCTGTTACGCCAATTGAAGCAGCTTGCTTATTAATCTCTGAAGCTATTGCAGCAGAGTTAGCTCCTGTTGTTCCATTTGCCAAGGTAATTTTCTTAGCAGCAGAATCAGCTTTGGCAAGACCTTGACCTGTATCTGCGTTAATCCAAGAAACCATTGAACCATCTGTTGTTGAAACAATAACTGTTTTATCCTCAACTTTGGCATTTAAGCCCAAACCTTGCAATTGGCTTGCAACGTCTGCAGCACCAGCGGCATCATTTCCATTTACGGTAATTTCTTTTGAAGTGCCGTCTTCCAAATATACCGTAAATTTTTTACCGGTATCAGATGCACCAATTTCCATTTTAAATGTGCTTAAATCTTCACGCGCATCAACCATAAATGTTGCATCAACACCAGCGGTGATTTCGCCTGATGATATTGCGTATTTATCAAAGTTACTCGGAACATCTCGTGCAGAGTTTGCAATAGCTTTCGCTTGTTCCGCAAAAGAGGTAATTGTTTCAATACCTTCGTTAGCGGCTTGAATAGTTTGGATTCCTTGACCCATACTATCCAACAACGCGCTTAAGTCACTTGCACGGTTATTTAAGGATTGAGCTGTGTAATATGAAGAAGGGTTATCAATTGCTGAGTTTACCTTCTTACCAGTAGATAAGCGCTCTTGTGTCGTATCCATCAAACTTTGAGTTTGTTGTAAAGACAACAAGTTTGTTCTCATACTAGCTGTTAATGATATATCTGCCATTTTCTTTCTCCCAAATACTGTGGAACACATTCTTGTGAATGTTATACTAACATTACAGCTATAATTGTATCACAAAAATAACGCTAATGCAAATAGATTCAAAAAAGGGCTTTCTATCCCTAGAAAACCCTTGTCTTTGAAAGAACATGTCAAATATTTTAGAACAATTTTAACACAGCTTGTGATGCTTGTGATGCCAAGCTCAAAGAGTTAATAGCAAGCTGTTGTCTGGTTTGCAAAGCCAGCATATTAGCAGATTCTTCATTCATATCTGCCAAGGTCAGCTTATCTGCACCTTCAGTTAAAACATTAATCAAATTATCCGTAAAATCTTCTCTTGTTTGTACAATAGAATAGTGGTTACCAAAATCTGAAGCCATGGTTCTTAACTCCCTAATTGCATCTTCCGCATGAGAAATTGAAATCTCAATATTGGCATCTTTTTGCCAATCGTTTTGAGCGCCTGCAATTCCTAAACCTTTTGCACTTGCATCAACACCAGAAATTTCAATTTTAGAAGAACGATCTTCATTGAAAATAACCGTCAATTTATTTTCTTGAAGTAAGTTTACACCTTTATAACCGGCATCGTTAGCCAAATCATCAATTTGAGACAAAATATCGTTAAATTGTTTGGCATAGCTTTTACGTTCAGTACTGATTTCTTTGGCATTACCAGCACCTCTGTCTCCCAAAAGGCCTAACTTTGTAAAGACATCTTTATTTGCGCTATCTGCAAATACTCTAAACTCTTTACCTTCTGCCATGATAGAAAGTTTCTTGCCATCTGCTTCTGCGGTTAAGCCAATGTCTTCTCCGGCAGCATCAATTGCCGCTGCGATTGACGCAGAGTTTGCGCCATTTCCGCCTTGAGCTAAAGTAACGCTTTTGGCTGCGCTGTCAGCTTTTGCGATACCAGCTGCACTATCATTCACCCAAGAAACCATCGTTCCATCTGTGGTTGAGACATGAATTTTTGCTCCCTCAACTTTTGCATTCAAACCCAATCCTTGGAGTTTATAGGCTACATCTGCCGCGCCTGCTTCATCATTACCGTTTACGGTAATTTCTTGAGACGTTCCATCTTCAAGATAGACCTTAAATTTTTTACCCGTATCAGCATTACCGATTTCCATATCAAATTCGCTTAAATCTTCACGAGCATCAACCATAATTGTTCCATCTACGCCGGCTGTAATCTCTTCTGAAGAAATAGCATATTTATCAAAGTTACTTGGGACATCTCTTGCCGAACTTGCAATTGCCTTTGCCTGTTCCACAAATGAAGTAATGGATTCAATTGCTTCATTGGTTGCTTTTAAGGTTTGAATACCTTGTCCCATACTATCCAACAAAGCGCTCATATCGTTGGCTCTGTTGTTCAATGATTGCGCAGCATAATATGATGATGGATTATCAATAGCTGAGTTTACTTTCTTACCTGTTGATAATCTTTCTTGCGTCATATCCATTAGACTTTGTGTGTTTTGCAAAGATAATAAATTTGAACGCATGCTTGCTGTTAATGATATATCTGCCATTTCTTTCTTCCCAATACTGTGGATAAAACCTTAGCTTTTATCTAGCTATTAACAAACTATTAACTTTTTTTATTAAATGTAAGTTTTTTTATTTTTTTATCCACAGATATCTCTATATATTTCCCTTCAAAGCCTCGCCAAAAAGCTCATCTTCTTTCTGAATTAAGGTTGAAGCGGCTTTAATTGCAGCATAGTAATCTGAATTAATAATGCACTCATTTACAGCTGAGATATATGGTATCAAGCTGGCTGAAGCATTTTGCAAATCACGAACATACTCTAAATATATTGAGTGCAACTTTTCAGGATTGCGGGATAAATACATTTGTTGAACAATAAAATATATTCTTTTGCTTGGGGTGTTGGCGTCTTTTTCTCTTAAGATAAATTTTTCTCTTAAGATTGGGATATTTCCTTCAATATAAAAACGGGTTCTTTCACCGTCATTTGTAATCAAGGCCTCACCAATAACAATACTCTCATGAGGTTTCAATTCAATTTTTAAAGGCATATTTTTCTCTCCATTTTACTCTTTTTTAAGAAAACTGAGCTTAGTATACAATTATTTTATTTTTAAAGGCAAATCTTTATTTGCTTATATTACCAGATATCAACTCTTTTTTTGCTAGGAACAGTATTTATATGCCTATCAATTTAAAAAATTTAACCGACCAAGAAGCCGATATTTTTTTAGAAGCTTTAGCTTTTATGTTGCAGCAAGATACTAAAGCACCTCAAGAAAAAAATGATTTTCTTAAAATTCAGGCAATCAAAATCGGCAGACCAATGCGCGGCTTAAAATTTAAAACAAGTAAATGTGCAACAGAAATTGCCGTTTTGCTTAATAAAATTGACAATATCAGAATAAAACGCTATATCCTTTTGCAAATGATTATGCTGACCATTGCCGGTCATGAGCTGCAAGACAAAGAGGTTGATGTTTTATACGATATCGGCACCAAAGCCGGAATTTCAATTGATAAAATCGATGACTTTTTCTTGTGGGCTGCCAAAGGCGTGGAATGGCAGGTCGAGGGAATGAAAATTGTTGAAGAAGACTTATAAAATATGGTAACCGAACCTCCTATTTATGCTATTAAAGGTGCCGAACTTAGTTTCGGCACTAATCATCTGTTTTCAGATGTTAACCTTTATATTAACCGTGGAGACAAAATTTCTCTTGTCGGCAGAAACGGCTCCGGAAAATCAACCCTACTCAAGGTTATTTCCGGTGTGATTGAACCTGACAACGGTGAAATATTTATTCAGCCCGGTGTAAAAATTGCTTATATGCCGCAAGAGCCCGATTTTTCTAAATATCAAACCCTCAGAGATGTCGTCCTCTCAGGCTTACCCAATAATGGTAAGGGGTTGGAATATAAGGCCGATATGCTTATTCAACAATTCGGTATTGTTCAAGATGCTAACCCCAATCAAGCCTCCGGCGGAGAAAGAAGAAAAGCTGCTTTGGCAAAGACCCTTATTGATGAACCTGATATTTTGCTTCTTGATGAACCGACAAACCATCTTGACATCAGTACGATTGAAATTTTGGAAAACATCATTAAAAATTTTTCGGGCGCTGTTGTGGTTATTTCTCACGACAGAATGTTTTTGAACAACATTTCTCAAACCACTTTCTGGCTTGATAGAGGTATTTTAAGAAGAAACAATAAAGGATTTGCTTTTTTTGAAGAATGGCAAGACCAAGTTATTGATCAAGAAATCATTGAGCAAAAAAACTTAAATAAAAAAATTGAAGAAGAAACAGAATGGCTGCACAAAGGTGTTACGGCCAGAAGAAGACGAAACCAAGGAAGACTACGCCGCTTACAACAACTCCGCCAAGAAAGAAAAGAACAAATTAAACAAATCGGCAACATCAATCTTAATGTTGAAGAAGGCGATTATCGCTCAAAATTGGTCATTGAAGCCAAAAATATTTCAAAAGCTTTTGGCGAAAAAGTTATTGTCAAAGACTTTTCAACCAGAATTATTAAGGGAAACAAAATCGGTATTGCCGGTCCGAATGGCGCAGGAAAGACCACTCTTATCAAGCTTTTAACCAAAAGATTGGAACCCGATAGCGGCTTTGTGAGAATCGGAAAAAATTTGGAAGAAGCTTATTTTGACCAAAACAGAATTTCTCTTGACCCTAAAAAAACTCTTTGGCAAACACTTTGTGATAAAGGGGACCATATTTTGGTCAGAGGACAATATCGCCATGTGATTGCTTATTTGAAAGATTTTTTGTTCCGCCCCGATCAGGCACACTGCCCTGTTTTGGCTCTTTCGGGCGGAGAAAAAAACAGATTAATGCTTGCCAAAGCTCTGGCTCAACCCTCAAACTTTTTGGTTTTGGACGAGCCGACTAATGATTTGGATATGGATACATTAGATTTGTTGCAAGAAGTTTTGTCTGATTATGAAGGAACGATGCTGATTGTTAGCCACGATAGGGACTTTTTAGATAGGGTTGTCACCTCGGTTATTTATATGAAAGGTGATGGCACCGTCTTTGAAAATGCCGGAAGTTATAGTGAGATTTTGCAAAAGGTTAAAGTTCAGCCCTCGCCCAATGTTGCGGAAAAGAAAACGACATCTCAGGTTAAAAACTCAGAAGATAATCGCCCCAAAAAGCAAGCCAAACTTAGTTATAATCAGCAAAGATTGTTAGAAATTTTGCCGCAAAAAGTGGAAGATTTAGAACAAAAAATCAGCCTTATAGAACAAAAACTCAGCGATACTGAACTTTATACTTCCAATCGCGGGGAATTTGAAAAATTAAGCCAAGAGTTGGCTTCTTTGAGAGTTGAAGTTGAAAAAGCTGAAAACCAATGGCTGGAGCTTCAAGAATTAAAAGATTCTCTAGAGACTAATTAAAATATGAAGGTAACAATTTTTGGATGGTTTCAATTTCAGGTTCAACCATCTCACGCTCTTCTTGGCTGATTTTTTCAATATTTAAGGCTTGTTCTTGCTCTTTGGCTAAATTTCTCAATGTCCTTTGCAGGTCGGCATTATTGGCAACAGATATGCCGTCCAACATAAGAGCTTGCAACTTTTTGATTTCTTTATCTCGATAAATGGTATCTTTGATAATTTTTAGACGAGCGCCGACATAAAAATATCTTTCCGCACTCCAGCCGCTTCGCTCCAACCATCTGGACATAAACGGGTTCAAATCAGCCAGACTGTCTTGTGTGCTGTATGATAAATTGCCATTGAACGGAATTTTAGAATAACGCTCTTTATATATGATTGAGGTTTTTAAGAAAGCGCGTAATTCTTCTGCCGTAATATTCTGGCTTTTTTGTGCTTCTATAGATGCATAAGTCGGCGCTAAAATCTCAGGCTCAACCTTAAATGATTGATACAAAAAGATGGCAAGACCTATCAAAAAAATCGTTGCGTAGATAACTTGCTTATTTACTTTTTCCATTTTACCATCTTAAGCTTGAAATTACATAATCAGGGAAAGCATCAAAATTTTTAGACAACTCTCTGGTTTTGGCCACATCAGGAATATAGCCTTCTCCCAAATATGTCATATGAATGCCTTTAGATACCAAACAAGCGTGTATTCCGGCAAGATTGGCGCCTTTAATATCTGTGGACATATTGTCCCCAATCAATAAAATCTTGTCTTTTTCCACATTATCAAGACTTTCCAAAGCATATTGCAACATTTGAATATTAGGTTTGCCTATGGTGATGATATTTCCACCCAAAATGGCATATTGCTCTGCAAAGGCTGCGGGCGCTAAACAAAATTGCCCGTTTTTATAAGTTGAGGTATCATTTCCGGCGCAAACAAAAGGCAAATTTAAGCTTGCCGCATATTCCAGCTCCGGCTGATATGTTTCAACCGTGTCTGTTATGTTTGCCACATCTGTCATCATTAGAAAATCTGCTTTTGAAACGTCATCGACGACTTCATAATCTAAATCAAAAAATATTCCTTTATCGTCTTTTGCACCTAACAGATAACATTTTTTTCCTAATGCGCCAAAATTACCCGCACCTGATTTTAACTGATAATGCAAAACTTCACCGGCAGTGATAATTGTTTCAAACAAGCTTAGAGGAACTTTATTTTGGTGTAACAAAAGAGCCAATGTTTCCACTCTCATGGAATCATTGCTCAACAAAACAATCTTTTTCTCTGACTTTTTTATATTAATCAAAGCTTGCAATGCTTCTGACTTTAAGCCTTGACCTTCTGTTAACACACCTGAAAATCCAACAATAACCGCATCGTAATTGTCTATAATTTTCAATATATTAACAATGGGTTTTATCATTTTCATTTTATTGTTTAAACCTCAATATCTTTTAATTTTTTTTCAAATTAATCTAAAACCCAATCAAATTCAAGCAAATAAACAAAGTTTTAAGACCATAATTTTATTTCTTTTGGCTCAACTTTAAAATGACTTTATTAGCTATCATCAATCCAAAAATAGCCGTGATGGTCGGAAGAGAACCAAGAGTATTTCTTACACCTTCTTCTTTGCTTTCAATAAAGCCTTTTTCTTCTGAATTTGTTTGTTCATCTGAAAACACACATTCTACCTTTGAGATATCTGTTCCGCGTTTTTTTAAGCGTTTTCTGATAAACTTTGCCAGACCGCAATTTTGTGTTTTATCCAAAGTGGCATATTTAATATGTGTTGGGTCTGTCTTTAAGGCTGCACCCATAGAAGAAATAAACGGAATATTATTTTTTATCAAAGCCTCTATCAAACCGCATTTAGAGTTTAATGAATCTATGGCATCAACCACATAATCTACTTTTTTCTCCAAAAGTTCGGGAAGTGTTTTTTCATCCACAAAAGTATCTATGATTTCAACTTCACAAGCAGGATTGATTGCCAAAACTCTCTCTTGGGCGACTTCTGTTTTTTTGCGTCCAACGGTGGAATGCAGAGCCAAAATTTGACGATTGATGTTGCTTTCATCAAACTTATCAAAATCAACCAAAATCAGGTGCCCGACCCCTGCTCTTGCCAAGGCCTCTAACACATAGCCCCCTACGGCACCCAAACCAACCAACATAACCTTGGCAGACATTAATCTTTTTATACCGTCTTCTTTAAGCAAAAGCGAGGTTCTTAAAAATTGTTCTGCAATCATATTTTTATAAACTCCATCGAATTTTCATAAATTTGTGCTGCCATTTGTGATGCAGATTGCTTTCTTATATCTGCTATTTCTTGCAACAATTTCGGCAAAAAGGAAATATCACTTTCCTCTCCTTTTTCCAGAGCCTGATACGGTCCGTCCGTTTCAATCAACATTTTATTTAACGGTGTATTTTGAATAATTTCTTCTTTATGTTTATTTTTCAAAATGGAAGCACAAAAAGAAACGTAGCCACCGTTTTTTATGATTTTTTTAAGATGTTCCAGATGACCGTTAAATGAGTGGAAAACAAATTTTTGCGGCAATTCAGACCAGACTTCATCCAACCAATCAATTGCTTTGACGGCATGAATGATTAACGGGCGATTATACTTTTTTGCCAAAAGACAATGAACCTTAAAAAATGAAAGCTGTGGCTCTTTTTCATTATCTTTGATTTTATCTAATCCGGTTTCACCAATCAAAGCCGAAGGATTGTCTTGCAAATATTGTTCTAAGTGTTTTGCCCAATCTAAGGAAGCTTCTTTAACATACCATGGATGCAACCCAAATGCAGGTATAACCTCTGAATGCGCCTGTGCCAGCTGTTGAACTTTTGCCCAATCTTGTTGTGTTGCAGAAACACAAATAACTTTTCTAACATTTAATTCGGGCATTGCGCCAAGAATATCCGTTGCACATTTTTGTTTATAATCTTGCAAATGAATATGTGTGTCTATAAACTGCACTTAATGTTCCTGTTAAAATTGATTAGTTTTGAAAGGATATTAAAAAATTATGCATATTTTTACAAGACCAATTTTAGAAATTAATCTTTTCAATTTGCTTGAAAACTTTAATCAATTAACCAAGCTTGCCAAAAACTCCATCCCCGCTGCCGTCATTAAAGATGACGCTTATGGTTTGGGTGCTGAAATTGTGGCTAAGACTTTATACAAAAAAGCAAACTGCCGCCATTTTTTTGTAGCGCATGCCATTGAGGGAGAAAGAATCAGAAACAAAGTGCCTGATGCTCAAATTTTTGTTTTGCAAGGTATTGGTGAAGACAGTTTAGCTTGCTTTGAACAAAACCACTTGATTCCGGTTATCAGTTCTCCGCAAATGTTTGAATTTTGGAAAGTTCATAAAATTTCTGGCATCAAACCCGTTATTCATATTGAAACAGGACTTAATCGTTTGGGCTTTAGAGAATGGGATTTGGAAAAATTGTCTGCCGACGATATTAAAGAATTTTCTATGGTGATGTCTCATTTGGCATGTGGTGATGAAAAAGACCACTTTATGAACAAACATCAGCTAGAAAACTTTAATCGCCTCAAGCAAAAATACTTTCCTCTTCTTCCGGCTTCTTTGGCTGCCTCTGACGGTGTTTTCTTAGGTCAAGATTTTCAGCAAGATATGGTGCGTTTAGGTGCTGCAATGTATGGCCTCAATACAGCACCGTATAGAGAAAATCAGATGAAAAACGTGATTTATCTTAAAGCTCCTGTTTTGCAGATAGAAGATTTACCTCAGGGAGAATTTGTCGGATATTCGGCAACTTATCGAGCAAACAGCAACAGAAAAATCGCTATTATTTCCATTGGTTACGGAGATGGAATTCCTCGCTCATTATCCAATGTGGGAAAAGTGTTTTTCAAATCTAAAAATCAGCTGTTTGAGGCTAGAATTATCGGTAGAATTTCTATGGATAATATTATTTGTGATGTTACCAATGTGGAAGATTTAAACGTTGGTGATTGGTGCTATTTGTTGGATGATTTTTATACACTTGACGATATGGGCAGAGATGCCGGAACAATCGGCTATGAAATTGTATCCAGAATCGGAAAAAACACGAGATATATTCGCCATTATATTAACGAGTAATCTTAATCAAAAGCCTATAAGCAAGAAATAGTAACGCAAAAACGCCGAAGATATAATCCTCGGCGTTTTTTATCATGAGTAACCTAATCAGTGGTGCCGGTTATGTGACTCGAACACACGACCCACGCATTACGAATGCGTTGCTCTACCAACTGAGCTAAACCGGCAATGTTCATAAATCTAATATCTGCCAAAACAAAATGCAAGTCTTATTTATGCAAAAACGGCTCTTATCCCAAAGAAAATACCCCGAAAATCGGGGTATTTAATTTATGCTTCTTTCAGCTTTTTCTTTTTAGAAGGAGCTTTTTTACTTTCCTTTTTTTCTGATTTTAATTTTTCCAGCAAAGCAGCTCTTATTTCCGGATCACCCAAAGTTAATGTTTGTTGCGGGAACGGAATTTCTATTCCCTCTTCACGGAAACGTCTGTCTATTTCAAAACGCAAATCACTTGGAATAATCCATCCGGTCCAAATATCACTGGTGTAACAACGCAACTCAAAATCTAAGCTGCTCGGACCAAAGTCTTTGAAAATAACCGAAGGTGCAGGTTTCTTTAACACACGTTTGTGGTTCTCGGCACATTCTAATAAAATTTCTGCAACTCGTTTGGTATCTGAACCATAAGCCACACCAACCATAATTGACATTCTGGAAGAATTATCACTATGGGTTAAGTTGGTTACCGTGGTGGAAAGCAAGTTTGCATTCGGAATAATCAAGCTTGTCTTTCTAAAGGTTTCAACTTCCGTTGCACGAATGTTAATTTGCTTAACTCTGCCTTCTTCTCCATTAATGTTAACCCAGTCACCAACTTTAATCGGTCTTTCAAACAAAATGATGATACCTGATACGAAGTTATTTACCACATTCTGTAAGCCCAAACCGATACCAACGGAAAGAGCACCGGCGATTAAGGCAAGGTTTCCTAAATCTCCTCCCATGATGGCTATTGCCAACAGCGCCGATAAGACATACCCTATTGAACCAAAGCCTGATTCCAACGATGCCTTAATGCCTTCATCAATATCCATTTTATTTAAGACATTGCCGACCAATCTTTTCTTTAATGCTTTAACAACATTTACGGCAACAAAGAATATGGCAAAACCTAAAAAGATTGATACCAGAGAAATTTTGACACCGCCGACCTTAAATCCGGTAAAAAGCTTATAAATACCATGATTTAACACATCTGTTGAAGCACCCCACAAAGCCAAAATCAAGTAAATGGCTCCCAAGACGAACAGAGGGTCAACAACCAAGCTTATCCAAAAGTTTACTTTTGATAAGATACGACGTTTGATACGGAAATTTTTGGCCCAAAAGCGCATTAATAAAATGCGGTGAATGATTTCTTCAAAAGCTTTTCTAACAATAAACAAGAACCCTAACAAAATAAAGGTCATGATTATGCGGTTCAAAATAAAGGCTGATAAGAACGGATAACCGGAAACAGCAATCACGCATAATACAAAACCGGCAAACATTGTGAAAAATGTAACGCGGAACATTAAACTGTCATCAGGAGTTTCTTGAACTTCTTGATTTTCTTCGTCCTCTTCATTTTCACTATCATCGTCTTGTATGCCATCCCAGAATATTCTACGAATAATCAAAACAATGAAGAATGATTTTACAAAACATCCGACAGCCGTGATATAAGCAGATAAATCTATGTTATAGTCAGAGCGATCAGCCAGATGTTCTAAAAAGCCAAATAAGCCAATGGCATATATCATTCCGTAAAAAGCAGAAGCCAAGCTAAATGCTTTTTCATTATTAATATTTACCAAGCGCCATTTTTCATTATACGGTGCAAAGACTACTCGCGCAATGGCTCTTCCCAACAAAACATATAAAGAGAAAAACAAAAAGCTTCCGACAACAGAGGCAAAATATCCGTCAATGACCGATGTGGTTGATAACCAGATAAGCATTGCCACGATAAGCGATGACGGAATCACACCATAGCCGATGGCAACAAAAACTGCCGCAGAAACTTTTCTGCCATATCTTGGGTGTTCAATATCTTTATCATAGCCAAATTTGCGCATAATCAACAAACGCAAATACACACCTAAGAGCAAGCTCAAGGCAAAAGTAATACAAACAGGAAGAACGCTGCTGAAGACCTCTCCTCTCTGGCTTTCATTTAAGCTTGTATACCAATTTATCGGAGAATAAATAATATCATACACAAAACTTAAAAAGTATTTATTTGCCTCATACAAGTTGGTGGGGGAAAATAATACTTTTTGTTTGTTTAACAAATTTCCAAACAGCTCCATACTGCGCAGATTAAGAATCCTTGTATCAAGCTCATCTAATCTGGCCAAAATGACATCTGCTTCGGCAACTTTGCCTTTTTGCGTATCTAATTCAGCGGTAAATTCTTTGCGTTTTTGAGCCAATAATTTTGACTCTTTTCCGCCTTCAGGAACTTGTCCTAAAGCATCAAGCTTCTTTTGAGTGTATTGCAAATCTTGCTCTACCGTTTTTTTGGTTTCAAGCGCAATACTTCTCATTGATGCAGAAAATTTCATACTGGATTGTAAATAGTCCGGTTTTGCGGAACCACTTTTCAAAACCTTATCAATTTCATTAATCTGCTGGCTGAATTTTAAGTAATCAAATTTACCTAAAGTTTCTGCTTGTGTTTTTTCTGCAGATGCAGCCTCTTCAGCATAGACTTTGGGGGCTGCCAACATCAAAGAACAAAACAGAATTAATAAAAATGAATAAATTTTCTGCATAAAGGACACTCCTTTAGATTATTTTATTTTCCCAGCATTAATTTCATAACATTAAATGCATTCTTGGCAATGCCAACACGCAAATTGTCAGCAACACACCAAAAACTAATGCCGTTTTCAACAGATACGTCTTGGCGCAAGCGGCTGACATAGACCTCATTTTCGCCTTGAACGTCACTCATTGTGACATAGCCGCCGTTTACATGTTTATCAAAAACAACCACGCCTTCGGTTTTGCTCATTAATGTACGAACATCTTCAACATCAACATCATCAGCGCATTCAACATTTACAAACAAACCGCAACCGATGAAGGCCGGAATAACGGCACAGTTGGCATGAACCTTAATATTGCCGTTCAATACTTTTTTGGTTTCTGCATTCAAAGCCCATTCGGTTTCTGTTTCATCACCCAAAAAATCTCCGACTTGTGGAATGACGTTAAAGGCAATTTGTTTATTAAAGACTTGTTGGTCGTCAACAAGAGAATCGTTCATATAAATTTTTCTGACCTGATTGAAGAGCTCATCCATACCTTCTTTACCATAAACGGAAGTTGAGCTGTATGAAGTGACAACCAAACGATTAATCAAATATTTTTCATGAACTTTACTCAAAGGTAATAACATTTGGGTTACGGCTGCAGAAGGAATCGAAACCAAACCGCGTTTGGCTTCATTTATCTTGGCATCATTAACGCCGGCCACAATCATCGGAACATCTTCTTCAGCAAAAAAGGCTGATGAAGTATCTATAACCTTAATTCCTTTGCTCAAAGCCTTAGGAACATAGCGTTTGGCTAATTCGGACGTGGTGGCAAAAAGTGCGATGTCTACCTTGCCAAAGTCAAAATCATCCAGATTATAAACATCTAAGTCATCATCTTCTCCGTAAGAGACCTGATTGCCCAATACGGACTTATAATCAACGGCAAAAACATCTTTTGCTTTAATACCGTCTTCTTCCAAAAAACTTAAAATTTCTCTTCCGACGCTTTCCATAACGCCGACTACTGCTATTTTTGTCATTCGAATCTTCCTTAAAATAAAAAAACATTTGGCTTTTTTATATAACAATTTTTTTCTTTATACCAAGAAATATTTAAAATTTTTTCAATATTTTATTGACGTATTTTAGACAAAATGATATATTTCCCTTGTTTTATGATTATTATGGTTATTACTTTAAACGGGTTAATTGATTCTTTGTCAAAGGGGAAACAATTGATTGGTTTTTGGCGATGATGATAATAAGCTTAAGGCTCTTGTTCCGAAAATCGGGCAAGATAATTTATTCATTTTAATTTTTTTAATTTTATGAAACATTTTAATTTTACGGCAATTATTATTGCCATCGTTGCTCCATTCGTTAAATTGTTTCCTGCATGGGCACTCAAGTACACAAAAAGGTCAAATCCATTTGCTCAGAAGTTCCAACTTTCAGCAATTGATGAGGAAAATTATTTCTTAAAGCATCCTCAATCTACGGAATGGGTGGCAGAAAGAATTTGGCATTTGCAAACGCGCAAGTACTTCTACAACCTCAAAGATATGAGACCTGAGCTCTTTGAAATTTTTATCAAAGATATCCCAAACTCTGTAATCTTTGATGCAGCATATGAAATTGCTCCGGAAGATGCCATCAAAGCAAAAAACTACACGCTTGACAGCAAACGACTTGTTAAGGCCTGTGATGATAACGTAAATTATCTTTACATCTTGGCCAACAAACAACCTCAAAGCTTTACGGTTGATGTGGTGAAAAAATTAGGAGAGAATCGTCAAAAGGCCTATTTTTCTTACCTTTTTACCAAATGCAATTGGGATAAGCTGAGAGAGCTAGACGTTTTGCTTTGTGAAGCGTATAAGAAAAGTGATGAGGCAAAAAATTGCCTTTCATTTTTGTTAAGGCAGAAAGACTATGAACCAAATCTTTCTGCTGAACAATTAAGCTCTCTTGGTGGCGAATTTGCCAAGTGGTGCCAAAATTCTTCCCCTTTTATCGTGGCTGATAAAATGGCAGATTATTGGGCAAAAGAACAAAATTTTATTGCCATTAATGATTTGCTTCAACGTGTAATAAGAACAGAGGCCAGTCAGCAACGAGATATCACAGCTCGCAAGCTATTGCGAATGCTTCCGACCGACATCACTTATTATGCCGAAAACATAAATCTGATGTTGGAACGAGGTATTGCTTGTCCTTATGCTTTTAAGTTTTTGTTAGACCAAGAAGATTTGGCAAATGCCAATCTTAACTTGGCTCTTTGCATTAACCAAAAACTTGAAGGCAACATATTAAAGCAAGATTTTGAACGCTTTGATATTAACCTAAAGGAAAAGCTTTTGTTTGCTTTAGCTGACGATAATCTGCTCTCTAAAGAAATGCTCAATCAAGCTCCTAATGAGACTATCAAAAAGAGACTATTGGACATTTTGGAAGAGAAAGCGCAAGTCAAATGGTTTGAGCCTCAATTAGGATACAGTATTAAATCTGAATCTATAAAAATCCTTGATAATTATTTCAAAAACGGAAAAATCTATGGTGCACTCCAAGATTTGACTTTCAGAGATTATCAATGGGTTCAAATTTTTGTTGAGCAGAATTGGTATAATGATGAGCACAAATTAAAACTGATGCAGAGCGTGTTTGTATATCAAATTCAATTTTTTATACAAAAATACGGTATCACGCAAGCTCAGTTTGAGGCCCTTCTTACCGGACGCAATTCTCAGTTAGCTCCGGAGGCCATGCAGTATTTGAAAAAATAAACCTTGTCTCCTGAGGTCATAATAGGAGAATCAATTAGCCATATTTACTTTTATTAAAAACGCCCCGGCTTGTGAAAGTCAGGGCGTTTTGCTTATTTAAATTGGGCGGTATACAAGGCTTTGTAAGCGCCATTTTCTTTTTCTAACAATTCTTGATGCGTGCCTTTTTCAACCACTTGACCATCATTGATAACCACTATCATATCTGCATTCTGAATGGTTGATAAGCGGTGCGCAATCACAAAAACCGTTCTTTCTTTCATCAAATTTTCAATAGCTTTTTGAACAACGGCTTCAGACTTATTATCCAGCGCAGAAGTTGCCTCATCCAAAACAACAATCGGGGCATTTTTTACAAAGGCTCTGGCAATGGATAATCTTTGTCTTTGACCACCTGAAAGCAAGGTTCCTCTTTCTCCGATATCCGTATCCAAACCTTTTTCCTGCTCAGCTACAAATTCATCCAAACAAGCCATTTTGATAGCCTTGTGCAATTCTTCTTCCGTAGCGTTTGGATTTCCGACCAATAAGTTGTCTCTGATTGTGCCTCCGAACAAAAAGTTATCTTGGAAAACAACGGCAATTTGCTCTCTTAAACTTTCTAATGTTAAGTCTTGAATATTTTTACCGTCGATACTGATTTCACCTGATTTAATATCATAAAAGCGCGGCAACAAATTAACTATCGTGCTCTTTCCGCCACCGGAATTGCCCACCAAAGCAACCGTGGTTCCGGCTTTGATATTCAGATTGATATTTTTTAAGACAGGAACATCTTTTTCATATTCAAAATAAACATCTTTGAACTTAATTTCTTTTTTCACTTCTTTGAGTTCTTGTGCTTTTTCCTTATTTTGAATTTCGGGCTGAACTTCCAAAATTTCAGAAATTCTTTCAATTGCCAAAAATGATACTTGAACGGCATTAACGCTCTTGCCGATATTTTTGATTGGATTATAAAGCATAATCAAAGCCGTAATGAATGAAACAAAATTACCACTGGTGATGGTTCCATTAACAATCAAATAGCTACCGTAACCAATAACCGCACCCACACCGATTGCAGACATAACGTGCATCATTGGGGTGAGCCATGCCGTTTTTTGCACCATCTTTATACCTAGGCGGAACAAGCGACGCAAAACAACATCATATTGTTCATACATTTTTTCTTTCAAGTTATAAGATGCAATGGTCTTGTTGCCGGCATAGGTTTCATTATATTTGGTTAAAATTGTGCCGTTTTCTTTGACTTGTTCTTGAACCAAATTTTTTATCATTTTACGGATATTTGCCAATGGGGCTAAAGCGCCTCCCAAAACCACAATGGCAATTAAGGCTAGCTGCCATGAATTATAAAACAATACGCAGATTAATGAGATGGATGAAAATACCCTTGAGGTAAACAAGCGAACATTATCCAATAAGCCGGTGCACGCCGTATCGGCATCGGTTGAAAAACGTTGGATAATCAATCCAGAATCATTTTTATCAAAAAAGGACGGCTCTAATAATAACAGTTTTTTATACAAATCTCTTTTTACATCTTGTGTGATTTTCATACCTACCCAAGAGTTCATATAGGTAGAAAGATAGGTTAAACCACCTTGGAAAACCGTAAACAAAACAATGACTAAAGGAATAATGGCCGGAGATTGAGCTGATTTGTCAACCAAAACAATATCCATATATGGCTTTAAGGCCCAAGCAATTACCGCATCCAAAGCACCAATCGGAATACTTAAGGCCACAGCAAAAATTGCTCGGTAATAATAGGGAGTTATGTAAGGTAACATTTTTTTATAATGCGCAGAAAACTTCATTTTCGGCGCAGTTGCAACGGCATGTAAATCAACTGTCATCTAAGTTCCTATATCAACTGCAAATATTTTAAAATTATATATATTGCAGCAAATTCTAATATTATCATTAAATAAAACATGGCGCGGAAACTTTTTTTGACCGTTTTGTGGTGAAAAAGTTTTTGCGCAACCAAAGCTCCGAACCATCCGCCCAAGAACTCTAACGTATGAAGCGTATTTTCCGGAACGCGCCAAGCATGTCTGATTGCGGCTCTTTTGTCAACATAATAGGCAATCATTGTGACTAAGTTTATGCTGATTAATTGAAACACCAAAAACAATAATAAGGTTTTGTTACCAAAGACACTGGCTCTGAAGTAATGTGTCTCAATATAATAAGCACTCAATATCACAATACCACAATGCAGAATATAAAAGCTATTTTTTTGCAAGGGGCGAATTAGTGCCAACAAACCAATCAGAATTATAGAAAAAGTTAAAACCATTTAACATCGTCCTTCTTGTCTTCTAAATTTGAATTACGTTTGGTAAAATCAGGCACCAACGGTTCTTTGAAGTTTTTCTTCATATCAATTTCTTTGGCGGCTTCTGCCAACAATGCTGATCTTTCTTGTGGTTTGGGGTGCGTATCTGTTGAAAAATAGATACTATTTTTGCTTCTGGCCGCTAATTTTTTCTGCATTAAGCCCATTTCTTTATAATTATATCCGGCTCTGGCCATATAATATACGCTTAAGTAATCTGCCTCGAACTCAAAATCTTTAGAATATATTTTTGCACCAAGCTCCGAACCTGCATTGGTTGCCAAATTGGTCGTATTGTAAGTCAGCCCATCGATTATACCTCCGACAATTGCACCAACTGCGGCATTCATCTGGCTGGCTTCCGGATGGCCTAACGTATTATGCGCTAATTCATGCGCCATTACGGCCGCCAATTCCATATCATTTTGCATATAGTCAATAATGGCTTCCGTCATATAGATGTCTTCACCATCAGCATAAGCGTTAATTTCTTTATCATCCTTGGCTATTTTTAAGTCATATGGGCATACATTATCCGGTTTGATAGTGATTGTTTTGAATTTTCCTTTGCGTTCAATCTCTACTTCTACCGGCATACCTAAATTTTGGCTGGTTAAATTCTCATCTAAAATCTCTTGAAATTCTTCCTTAGCATCGGTCACATTCGGTGCAGCCACACCAAAAATGGAAACAATCTTGTCCATCGGTTTTAAACCGGCTTTATCTGCTGCTGAGTTCGGAATCACATAACGCACATAAATAACATTATCTTCGGCAAAATAATTTAAGGCTTTTAAATCTTCCTCTTCTTGCTTTTCTTCTTTACTGGAAATATGCCACCAATTTTTTTTGGGACGATAAACGCCGACATCAAAACCAAGCCCTGGCTTTAGTTTGCGATCACACAATTCTTCTCCGGTATTTTTCTTTAAATTATAAAAAATTGTCTGGATTTTTTTATCTCTTTGAACAGCATAATTTTGAGCATAAAGATAATGCTCTTGTCTGAGCTTATCTTGATCGACCCAGCTGGTTTTTGGTAAGCTTGCCGTTGGAGTGGCGCAAGAACTTAAAATGACGCTTGTTCCTAAAACCAAGCTTAATGTTCCGGCTAATTTCATTTATACTTCCTCTTATTTTTGTTTTGTTCTCTCATAAAATCTTCATATTGAGGACAATCCGCATATGATATGTTACGACGACGGAACTCTATTAAAATTCGATTGAGAATGAAACCATCATCCTGATAATCAAACATGGCTTCACATAAGTCTTCTCGTGACGCCCTTCCTGCCCAAGAGTTCATTAATTCCGGATGTTGATAGAACTCATGTTTGTTTATACCTGACGAACAAGCACTCAACAAAAATAAAATTGAAAATACAATCTTTTTCATCATCTTTTTCCTTTATGTTTTTTTAAGAATATATAATTTTTTATAAATTGCAATTGAGATTATCCGTTTTGAAGTGAATAAGTCAAAAAAAGCTGATGAGATTTTATTTTTTTTCGAATATATTAAGAAAAAATTAATATAACTTTCAGGATGAAAAATGAAAAATTGTTTATTGTTTGCTGCTTTTTTGAGCGTTTTGTGTTCTTGCAAACCTTATAGTGATGAAATGATGTATTATTACGAAGATGAAAATGCATCTCCGGAAGCCAGTGCTGCACCTACAAAGTCTGTTTCTTCCGAAGATTTAATCACTCCACCTTCCATGCAAGAAGATATGAGAGAAGAAATTGTTCAGAAAACAACAATTAAAGAAGATATCCAAGAAGAGGTTGTAGAAATTCCTGTTGAGAAAACTCAAAAAAAAATTGAGCAAGCTTCAAAGTCTGAGCCTAAAAAAGCACAAGACCTTATTCCCGTAACTTATGGTAAAACAGTTGCTCCTGATTTTGACAACAAAACACAACCTGAATTTTCTAGTGACAGTGTCTCTCCGAAAGTTTATGCGATTGTTGCTACACGTGGTGTAAATAGGATGTTGGACCAAACACAAAACCTGTATCAAGAACAAAATAAAAAACCGAAACTGCTTATTCAAAAGGCAGAAAAATTAAACAAAGATTTGCCTGATGGTTTTAATTATGCCAACAAAACTGTTTATGATATTGTCAGCGGATCTCAAAACTATATGTTGGTTGATAAACTTGATGATGCAGACTATGTGTTAGAATCTTCTTTTGATGCCAAAGTCAACCCCAACATGCCTTCTCCGATTATCATTTTTAACTTAAGTTTGAAAGATAAAGACGGCAAGGTTATTGATTCTTGGCAAGAAAGCATTAAGCAAGTGGAAAATGACGACCAAAGTTGGTGGTAAGTGATGCGCATTTGTCGGTATTCATATTTATTTTTTCTTCCTTGCCTTTTTATGGCAGATATTGCTTTTGCTGAAAATGACTTCTCAGAAGAAAATTCTTCTCGTGTTTTGTTTGCCAAAGCATGTGAAAAAATTTCTAAAGAAGAAACAATATCTTCTATTAGGTTAAGAGCTACCGACAAAGCTACTTTTCAAGCTGTTCAGGCTTTGGATGAAATCAAAAATCTGGATAAAGAATTTAGTTCACATGATAAAAACGTTATTATTTATGATATCGTTGATAATTATGTGGAAGATTTAGGCGTTCAGACAACCAAGCAGGATAACAATCGAATCTGCGTTGAAGTTACAGGTTTTGTAACACCTGAAAATATTGCTTTGGCTGTAAAATCTTTTAAGGAAAACACACCCAACTCTTCTTTGGAAGAAGATAAGCCCTCTTTTGAAGATAATAAAGAGATTTCTGAGACTTCAGATATTGCTTCATCTTCAGAAGAAGAATTTGTTAAAGAAGACACTCCTGAAGAAATTATTCAAACTTCAACTTCTGCTTCTTTGGTATCCGGCAAAGCAAAAAAACTGTATGTTGCACCGCTAGAGTTTTATAACAACACAAAATCTACCTCTTTTGCCCAAATATTACTCAAGGTTTTTGAAAACAACCCTTATTTTGATATTACACAAAATGAAAATGAGGCTGATTATATTATCAATTCTAAAGTTCTGCGTGCCAAAGTTGATAATATCAATAGTCAGACAAACCGTATGCAAATGGTTTTAATGGTTGAAGCTCAATATGTTGATGAAAAAACATCCAGCACAGAACACCAAAACCAATTTATTTTGTTTTCTAAAAATGATGATGAGCAAAAAGTGGCCTCAAAACTTATGCAAAAGTTGTTAACCAAAGCGGCAAAAGTCATTCTGAAAAAAGTTGAGAAAAACGCTCAAATCACTCAAAAACAATCTCAAAATGAGGCTTCAGGCATGATTACTCCGAAATAGGATTAATCTAACCCCATGGCAATATGTGTTGATATTGGCAATAAACTCCAACTGAAGTTAGAAAGTTTTTCTACTCCTTTTGAAGCATAATATTCTTGCAATTTAGCCTTGAGCTTTTGTTCGTATTCCGGAATTTCTGCCTTATCTATATTGACATACAAACTTAAATCCAAACTTAGGAAAACACCGCGGGTAATGTCATAATCATAGACGCATATTTTTCCTTGCAGCTCATTTAATAAAATTTTCTGTACATTTTTAAAATGTTCAATGTAGTTATAATTTTTATATTTTTTATATAGCTCTAAATAATCTTCCTCTCCGACACATAACGGATTGGTTAATATTCTCTCTAATAAATTTGTATTGGCTGTAATGGTTGCAAACTTCAAAATAATGGCAAAATAATCTTTCATACCTTGATTAAAATCTTCAAAACAAGGTTTCAATAGACTTGCTGCCATATCTAACAAACCTAAGTTCAGCAAATTATTTACATACAAATACCTTTCTGCACGACCTAAATCTATGCCCATATCCCAGATTTTATATGCAAGAGCTTTAGCTTTATCATAATTTCCAAGCATTGTATTTACTTGCATTAAAGCGATGTAAATCAGTTCATCTTCAGGATCTTCGGCAGCCTCTTCATATAAAGAGTGCTCAATTTGGAGAATGGTCTCTATTTTGTTAAACGGAAGATCCATTAATTGTTTATACAAAAACAAAACTTGATCATCATATTCATCATCATCATTTTGCAAATAACTAGATGCCATAGCTTGATTATATTCTTCCATCTTTACACCCTTTTTTCTAACATAAATGTAACCGGTCCGTCATTTATTAATTCTACCTGCATATCTGCCTGAAAAATTCCGGTTTGCGTTATTATACCGTAACCTCTTAAACATTCTACAAAATATTCATATAATGGCTTGGCGTCTTCGGGTCTGGCTGCGGTTTCAAATCCAGGGCGATTACCGCGACTTGTATCTCCGGCTAAGGTAAATTGAGATACGGCTAAAAGCTCACCTTTAACATCTTGAACAGATAGATTCATTTTACCTTCCATGTCTTCAAAAATGCGTAAGTTTACAACTTTTTTTGCCAGATATTCGGCCTCTTTTTTACCGTCACCTTTTTCCACGCCCAGTAAAATCAGCATTCCTTTACCAATTTTTGAATAAAGCTGCCCATTAATTTCAACCGATGCTCTTTTTACTCTTTGCACCAATGCCTTCATATTTTTATTTTCCTTTTATTTACCAATGGTATTTATTATAAAACATATTATATTTAAGATAGTTTTAATTATCGGATAAAATTTATGAAAAAAATTTATTTTGTTTTACTTACTTTAGTCTTTGCTTCTTCTTGCTCATCTTTAGGTAAAGGAATCGCAGAAGCTGTTTTGGAAAATGATAATGCCCCCTCTACACTTCAATGCGATATCAGAGGAGATAAGTTTGACGGTATCAATCAATATTTTGCAAACGGAAAAGTGGTTAAAGTTTTAATCATCCACGGCGTGGGAACACATCAATCCGGATATTCTGGCAGAATCCGTGATAATTTATGCAAAAAGCTTAATTTACACATTGTTTCAAGATGTCCGAAAAACATCACTTTGATTGACCCGAAAGATAAAAAAACTGTTATCGGGACATTACGTGTTTCCAGAGCTCAAAGCAAAGACCTTAAAAAGACAATCCTTTTTTATGAGTTGGCTTGGTCTGAAACAACAATTGCTCAAAAACAAATCTTAAAATATGATATGGCCAAAGAAAACACTTATAAACGCGCGGCTTTTAACAATGTGGTTAAAGGATTTATGAATGATACCGTTCCTGACCCACTGATTTATTTAACCGATGAGCATAATTACATTTTGAATGCAACCAAGCAATCTACATGTTGGATGCTTGGAAAAAGCTGGGAACAATTAAAAGATGGTTCTCATGAGCCTTGCCGAGTTGCTCCTTACAAACAAATCAAAGCTTTGAGCGAAGATAATATTATTTTTGTAACCCATAGTTTGGGAAGCAGAATCTTTATTGATGCCATGTTAAGTCTTGCCGATGATGTGGCTTCGGCTGAAAAATCTGCTAAGGCGCAACAATATATCAACCAACTTAAAAACAAAGAATTGACTGTATTTATGCTGGCTAACCAATTGCCATTTTTGCAAATTGGGCGAAAAGTTCCCAAGATTCACGGGCAGATGGTATCCTATTGCCAAGAAGGCGGTAAAAATTATTCCAACCGTATATTCAAACGTTTGAATATTGTTGCTTTCTCTGACCCAAATGATATCTTGAGTTATACTATTCCGCAAAGTTTTGTTGACAATTATTTAGATTCAAGAATTTGTCCGTTTGTAACTAATGTTAATCTAAATATTATCGAACCGGTTTCTGCTTTTGGAATTAGTGCCGTTAACCCATTGGCCGCGCACACAAATTATGATAATGACGGTCGTGTTTTAGAGATTATTACCCAGGGAACTCAAGATAATGTAAACGAGGCCATTACTTCGGGTAAATGTTATTTTTATGAAGCTCGTGATTAGGAGTTGTGTATGACAGAATATAATATTTATGACAATAAACGCTTTATTTTGGACGGCAACGGCGGATTATCTGATGAAGATAATGGAAAATTTGCCATTTGGCATAATCTGGATTATCAGAACCCTAATACTTATCAGATTTTGATTGAAAATTATCAGCTCGACCCTTTGGTCGTAGATGCGCTTTGTGATTCTGATACACGCCCGCGTTTTGTTTGCTATGATACAGGAATTTTGCTTATTTTGCGCGCTATCAACCTTAATCCGGGAAGTAACCCTGAAGATATGATTTCTTTAAGGTTTTGGATTGATGAAAATAAAATCATTTCTCTTCAACACCGCAACCTGAAAAGCATTAAAAAAATTGCCGATGCTTTAGAAAACAACATGGGTCCCAAAACACCTATGCAATGTTTTCTTACCTTTGCCAATGCCATTGCCGATGTGATTGTTAAAACCACCAATGACTTAACGGACCGCACAGACGATATTGAAGAAGAAATCATTGATATTCAAGATATGGACGACCTTAAAATTCGTGGTGAAATTAATGATTTGCGCCATGAGATTATTGCTTTGCGCCGCTATATTGCGCCAATGCGTGAGGTATTCCAAAACTTGCAGTTAGAAAAAAATATTCTCATTACACCAAAAGTCAAAATCCGTCTTAAAGAAGTGGCTAATGATGTGGTTAAATCTTTGGAAGATTTAGATTATTGTCGTGAGCATATTTCTTTTTATCATGAAGAATTGCAAGGTAGAATCAGTATTAATATGAGCCGAATTATGTATATTATATCCATATTCACCGCCATATTTTTACCTTTAACTTTAATTACAGGTTTGCTCGGTATTAATGTGCAAGGAATCCCAATGGCAGACAATGAACATGCTTTTTGGATTGTTTGCGGAATTATGCTCCTTGTCAGTTTGGCTCTGGTTTACTTTATGAAAAAGAAACGTTGGATGTAAAAAAATCATCCTTGATAAAACATATAGCCAAAGCAAACGGCGGCAATTACGCCTGCTAAATCGGCAAGCAATGCACATGGCAGAGCATGTCTGACTTTGCTGATTTTGACCGCACCAAAATAAACCGCCAAAACATAAAACGTGGTTTCTGTTGAGCCTTGAACAATGCAAGAAATAAAGGCCGGAAAGCTATCTGCTCCATAAGTTTGCATAGTTTCTATCATCATCGCTCTGGCGCCACTGCCTGACAATGGTTTGAGTAAAGCCGTGGGAAGTGCAGCCACAAAAGCTGTATCCAAGCCACAAAAGGCAAAGAATCTTTCAAAACCAAGCACTATTAAATCTAATACACCCGAACTTCTTAAAACAGCAATGGCAGCCAACATTGCCACCAGATATGGCACAATGCGAATGGCTATATCAAAACCTTCTTTGGCGCCTTGAATAAAGGTTTCATAAACATTGAGTTTTTTTATTGCTCCGGCGACGATAAAAAGGATGATAAAGCCAAACAAAATAGCGTTTCCCCATTCAGCAGAAACTTTCAATCGCACATCTGCCGGAAGAGAAGTAAAATACCAAGCTACACCGCCGATAATGATGAAAAAAGCCAACATATAACTTAAGACAACTCGATTAAAAATATTGAGCTTTTGCACAAATGCCACACTTAAAAAACCCACCAATGTGGATATTGAGGTTGCAAACAAAATTGGCATAAATACGGCTGCCGGATTAGAGCTTCCAAGCTCTGCTCGGTACATGAGAATCGTAATCGGGATTAAGGTCACGGCAGAGGCATTAATCACCATAAATAAAATTTGGGCATTGGAAGCTTCATCTTTCTTTTTGTTTAACTCTTGCAATTGCTCCATAGCTTTCAAGCCCATCGGGGTAGCGGCATTATCCAAGCCCAGAACATTGGCCGCCATATTCATAATCATTGAGCCCATAGCCGGATGCCCTTTCGGTACTTCGGGCATTATTTTGCAAAACAAAGGTTGTAAAATCTTGGCTAAAACCTTGGTTAACCCCGATTGTTCGGCTATTTTTAATAGCCCTAACCACAAGCACAAGATGCCGGTTAAATTCAAAGAAATGCTGAATGCCGTTTTGGCTGAAGAAAAAATATCTCCGATGATGTTTGTCCATACACCATCTACACCTAAAATTAAACTTTGCACAATAGCGGCAATAAAACCTAATACAAAAAATGAAACCCATATAATATTCAGCATTTTTTTCTCCTTATCTGGATATTAATTAATTTTTTTTAATAAATCTTAAAGATTCAAACCCTTATGATGTGGGCATATAATTTTTTAGGGAGTTATGTTATGAATAATGATATTTTATGGATAATTGTTGCCGTTGTTGTTGTCGGCTTTTATTTAATTTATGTTTCTTTAATCAAGAAGAAAAACAGATTAAAAGAATCTGCTTCCGGCATTGATGTTCAACTTAAAAAACGCTATGACCTCATCCCTAACCTGATGACCATGGCTGCTAAATACATGGAACATGAAAAATCCATGATGGAAGAAATTGCTCGTTTGCGTAGCGAATCCATGAACGTGAACTTTATGACCGATCCTAATAAAAAAATTGAATTGGAAAATTTACTTTCTTCTAAAATGCAAGACTTTAAACTTTCTGCAGAAAACTATCCTGATATGAAATCTAATCAAGCTTTGATGAATGCAATGGAAAGTTTAAACAGCGTAGAAGAACATATTGCAGCTGCTCGTCGTTTTTATAACGCAAATGTTACAGATTTGAAAAACGCCGTAGAAATTTTCCCAAGTTCTTTGGTTGCTAAAATGATTGGCGTTAAAGACGAAATGCCTTACTTTGAAGCTGAAGAACCTGCTAAAAAATCTATTAATGCTCAAGACTTTTTTAAGTAGGGTCTCATGGAAAATCGTAGTATTGAAGAATTAAAGGCCGGATTTGAGCGCTTTTATACGGAAAATCTTTTGCCGATTGCGCAAGTTACCGAGAATATCAGAAAAAAATATTTGCGCTATTTTATTATCGGTTGTTGCGCCGCATTTATAGCCATTCCGGCCGTTTTCTTTTGGATTTTAGAAAGAAAAGAACAAATTCAAGAGCAAATGGGACAAAATGACTGGATTTCTTCAAACGCTTATATGATTATTTTAATCATTCTTGCGATTGCCGGTTCTCCTTTGTATCTTTATCGCAGAAAATCTAAAAACCAATTGATGCCTGAGCTTATTAAATATTTTAATGGCTTTTCTTATCAATTTGAGGGAACGATTAATTCTGCCATTATTGATAAATCTCGTTTGATTGGTGATTATAATACACATTCAGGCGATGATTATTTTTCCGGTACATATAAAAATGTGGAAATGGTGGTATCTGAAGAAGAATTTTCAACGGTTACCTACACTCACTCTGACGGAAAAACCAAAAAGCACCGTTCTGTGACTTTTGACGGAATTATTGTCTTGTTATCTTTGAATAAAGATTTTTCAGGACAAACGGTTGTTTTTCAAGATAAGGGGGTTTTGAATAAGTTTGTTTCTTGGAACAGAAATCTTTCCGGCATGGAAAATATCCGCCTTGAAGATAGCCTGTTTGAAAAAGAATTTGAAGCATATGGTTCTAACCAAGTGGAAGCACGTTACCTTTTAACAACTGCTTTTATGGAAAGAATGCTCAAATTAAGAGAGGCTTATAAAGCCAACCGCATTGAGTTCAGCTTTTTTGATAACAGACTTTTTATCACGCTGGCAACAAAAACAAATATGTTTGAAGCAACATCTTTGTTCAAAAGTTGCCTTGACCGCAAATTGGTTGATGATACCTTTAATCAGTTTCTCTCGATTATGGCAATTATCGATATTTTAAAACTGGATAAAATCCAATATACGGGCTAATAAAAAAATTGACAAAGTCTTTTAACCTGATATCTTCGCGTAATAAATTTTATTATTCACTTTAAATTTTTATGCTTATGAATTGGGTTAAAAGACTTTTCTTTAAGTCAACCGAACAAGAAAACTCCAAAATTGATGATTTTCAAAAGCCTAATGCTTATCGTCCGTTAGTTACCATGGAACAGCCTATTATTCATCCTTGCGATTTTTTGGATGAATTGATTGTTCGCATTGCTCTTCTGGAAAAAAAGCCGGTATCTGTCTCCTCAACAGAGGTTAAACTTTATAATCTCTCAGAGGTTGAAAACGGAAAGTTTATCGGTAGCTTTTATGCCTTATTCCGGAATGGAATTTATTATGGCAATATCGTCGGCGAAAAAGAACTTATCGCTTGTCATCCTCAAGCTTTTCGATTTGAAGAAACAAATAATCTTTTTGTTCCGTTGGGCGGTAAAAAAGGTGTTATTTATGCTCTGATTTGCGATTATGCTTGCGAAAACGGAACCATAAAACCTCTACGCTTTATTCAAACGGATTCTGAGCGCAAAAACGATAAAGTTTTGCATTGTTTTGAAAAAGGTACAACACTTCATTGTGCGTTGAATTATTGCTTTAAAAAGTTCTAAAAATTAAAACAGCTTGCGAAAGCATCACGCAAGCTGTTTTTTTATATCTCAAATGTGTTTTTATTATTTAATATTTGCTGCTTTTGAAGGTAGTAAGATTGCACTTTTGCTAATGTTTGGGCATAATTTTTTTCTAAATTTTCTTTGCTCAAAAATTTATCTATAGTCTTATCTCCAACAGAATTATGGTCATCAAAATCCAAAACTTCCGCGCAAATTTTGCTCACCAATCTTTCTTTTGCCAAATGCGGTAATTGATATTTTTTCACATCATCTTCCACACAAATATGGGTGAACTCATGCGTAATTATTAGCGGTAAAAAATTTGCTGTCATACACTGAGGGCTCAATGTAATTTCATTGTTCTCAGCATTATAAAAACCACCGCTCATTGCCCCTGATAAATTGATGGTTAGTTTTTTGGGATGTTTTATCGGCAACTTTTGTAATATCTCATTTTTTTCCAGCACAAAAGGAATGGCTTTTTCTTCTATTATCTTTTTAGTTTCTTCTAACTTTTCTTTATTATAAATTTTTGTTTTGAAAAAAGTTTCAATCTCTTTTAACTCTTCCTTACTCAAATTTGGTTTAGAAAATTTTTCTAATAAATAAGGATGATAAAAAAAACTCTCTGCCGGATAAAATTTGGCGTATTTTTGATGATAGCTAAAATAAACATTCAACTGATGTTGCCAACTTTCCTGTTCATCCCATATTTTAACCGCAATTTTCATATTTTTCTCCATTACATAAGAATAAAATATTTTTCTTTATCTTGCTAGAGTTTTTTAACCAATGGCTTTTATAATCAAATTAATTAAACTTAAATGGAGGGAAAATTATGAAAGTTGGAATTATCGGTGCCGGATTTGTCGGAAGCACAACTGCTTATACACTCGTCTTAAAAGCTTTGGCTAATGAAATTGTTTTGGTAGACTTGAATGAAGCTAAAGCTGAAGCTGAGGCTTTGGATGTTTTGCATGCTGCTGCTCTTACCAGCCCTTGTAAGGTTTATTTCGGTGGCTATGAAAACCTACAAGACGCCAATATTGTTGTGATTACCGTTGATGCGCAAAAATCTCTTAACGGTGACAGATTAGAGCTTTTAGACAGCAACAAAGCCATTATGAAAAAAATTGTTCCTGAAATTGTGAAATATGCACCTAACTCAATTATCGTTATTGCCACAAATCCCGTTGATATCATTACAAAAATCACGCTTGAAATGTCTCAATTTCCCAAAGAGCGTGTTATTGGCTCCGGCACTGTTTTAGACACGGCTCGTTTTCGCGCCATTTTAGCTGAAGAGCTCAAAGTTGCTCCCCACTCTATCCACGCTTATGTTATGGGTGAACACGGCAACTCTTCTTTGCCTTCTTGGTCTACGGCAACGGTTGGCGGAGAAAAAATTCTGTCTTATGCGAAAAGAATCGGAAAACCGATTTCTGAAGAAAGACAAAAAGAAATTGAAGCTGAGGTAATTGATTCCGGATTTAAAATCTATCGCGGGAAAAAAGCCACCTATTATGGTATTGCTGCCTCTTTAACCAAAATCATTGAAGCTATTGTGAAAAACCAAAAAGCAGATTTGACCGTATCCACTTTGCAAGACGATGTTTACGGTGTGAAAAATATTTGCTTATCTTTGCCCACCATTATTGATAAAACCGGAGCACATCAGTCTTTGCTTCCGGATTTATCAAGTGAAGAAGCTTGGGCTTTGAAGAATAGCGCGCAGGTAATGGAAAAATACAGTAAATAATTTATATTGACAAATTCCATCTATAACCTATTTTAAAAACATAGCTTTTTATATATTTGTTTAATTAAATTATAATTATTATGGGAAAGAGAATTGTAAACGTCTTTCAGGCACAGCATGCTTTGAGAGATTCCGGATTGCTTAACGCTCAAGGTATGGCAAATTATATGCCTCAGCTTGTGAAGGTTAAAAGCAACGGAGGATGGAGATTTTTGTTTTATTGGTGTTGGGGAAACTTCTCTTATGATCCAATCAAGCAATTTTGCGGATGTTCCGGAAGCTCCAGAAAACAACAAGATTTTGAAAACTTGTTTTATGAAGTTGCCAAAGTCGGCGATTGTAATGACAAGGCCAGAATCATAGATTTCAAAGGTTATCCAGCCATTGAAATTGAAGAATAACAAAAAAAGAAGTTCCTCTTTACAAGGAACTTCTTTTTTTGTTATTGGCGCGCTTCAAAAATCTCAAATGCTGATTTAAGATACGCTAATAATTCTTTATCTTCAAAAAACTTTTCACATTCGCTATCCGGCGTGTTATCACCTTCAACTTGGCGATAGCGCTGAAGATAATATTCTTTCACACCTTTGGCTTTGAGCTCATCGGCAATTGTATAAATATCTTTGACGCTCAAAACTCTTGGGTCGCAGGTTGTGCGGCACTCAAAATGTTTGCCGCTTTTTATTAACATATCCAAGCTTTTCATCGCTTTTTCAAAATGATTAATTCCACCGACCGCTTTTGTATAATGCTCGGCATTTAACGGTGCCTTAATATCAAATCCGACCCAGTCTAATAACGGCAAAACTTTTTCAAAATGCTCTGGGCGATATCCTCCTGTATGCATACCGATTTTATAGCCCATGTCTTTAACTTCTTTGATATAATCTATCAAACAATCTTGAACCAAAGGCTCTCCACCGCTAAAAACAACCGCATCCAATATGCCTTTTCTGCTTTTCAAAAACTCAGCAAACTTTTCCCAAATAAAATTGGTTTCAGCACCTATTTTTTGCAAAGCTTTATTATGGCAAAAAGGACAACGCCACGGACAGCCCTGCATAAAGACAACAGCGGCCATCATATTTGGAAAATCGACGGTGCTGAAGGTCTCAACACCGCCGATTTTTATATTGTCTTGCATTATGCTCCGATAATACTATTCAGCTGCAATGGCTGTATAATCTTCTCTGGCTTCCATACCTGCGATAGCTTTGCTTTCAGAAAAGCATACTCTTGTATAGAATTCTGATTTTTTACCTTTGTTGAATTCGGATACCGGACGCAAATAACCCATAACTCTGGTCCAAACTTCGCAAGGTTGTCTTTCTTCATCACTTAATCTAACATCATCAATATTAATTGTAGTCATGCTAATATCTCCATTTCTAATAAGAATTAATTACTTTATGCAACTTCTTTTCTGTTAGCTGCGGCTTTTCTTTTTTCTGCCATCTTTTCTTCATCACAGATTGGGCAGTATTTATGTTCTCCAGAGATATATCCGTGTTTTGGACACACAGAGAAAGTTGGAGTTATGGTAATGTATGGCAAGCGGTAATTGGTTAAAACTTTTCTTACCAAATCGCGGCAAACTTTTGCTGATGATAATTTTTGTCCCATGTAAAGGTGCAAAACGGTACCACCAGTGTATTTTGTTTGCAAACGAGCTTGTAAATCCAATGCCTCGAAAGGATCATCCGTAAAGCCAACAGGCAATTGAGATGAGTTGGTATAGTACGGATTTTCTTTTGTTCCGGCTTGAATAATATTTGGGAAGCGTTTTTTATCTTCACGAGCAAAGCGGTATGTCGCACTTTCTGCCGGAGTAGCTTCCAAATTGTACATATGTCCGGTTTCTTCTTGAATTTTAACCATATTATTGCGGATGTAATCCAAGAATTTTTCGGCAAAATCTTGTCCCCATGGGGTAGAAATGTTTTCTTTTCCGTCAGTGAAGTTCAATATCATTTCATTGATACCGTTTACACCAATTGTAGAAAAGTGGTTACGCAATGTACCTAAATAACGTTTAGTGTATGGGTACAAACCATTGTCAATTAAACGTTGGATAACTTTGCGTTTGATTTCAAGTGAAGTGCGGGCAATGTTCATCAATTCATCAACACGAGCAAACAAACCTGCTTCATTGCCTTTATAAACATAACCTAAACGTGCACAGTTAAAGGTTACAACACCGATAGAACCTGTTTGTTCTGCTGAACCGAACAAACCGTTACCTCTTGCCAACAATTCACGCAAGTCAAGTTGCAAACGGCAGCACATTGAACGAATTTGTCCCGGTTTTAATACAGAATTGATAAAGTTTTGGAAATAAGGCAAGCCGTATTTAGCTGTCATTTCAAACAACAATTCTGTGTTTTCGTCTTCCCAAGGGAAATCCGGTGTCATGTTGTATGTCGGAATTGGGAATGTGAACGGACGACCTTTAATATCACCTTTCATCATAACTTTGATGTAGGCTTTATTAATCATGTGCATTTCTTCTTTCAAATCACCATAGGTGAATTCTTGCTCAACACCGGCAATAATCGGGTGTTTGTCACGCAAATCATCAGGGCATACCCAGTCAAATGTAAAGTTGGTAAACGGTGTTTGTGAACCCCAACGAGAAGGAACGTTCAAATTGTATACGAGCTCTTGAAATGCTTGTTCAACTTGGTCATATGTTAATTTGTCTACGCGGACATACGGAGCCAAATATGTATCTACTGATGAGAAAGCTTGAGCACCTGCCCATTCATTTTGCAATGTGCCCATGAAGTTAACCATTTGGCCGATTGCAGCAGATAAGTGTTTTGCAGGACCAGCTTCAGCTTTACCCGGAACACCGTTGAAACCTTCATGGAGCAAGTTTTTCAAAGACCAACCAGCACAATATGCAGCCAACATATCCAAATCGTGAATGTGGATATCACCGTTGCGGTGAGCTTCGCCAACATTTGCCGGATAAACATGGCTTAACCAATAGTTTGCGGTAACTTTACCGGAAACGTTCAAAATCAAACCACCGTTTGAATAACCTTGGTTTGCGTTTGCATTAACACGCCAGTCTAATTTTTCCAAATATTCATTAATAGAGCTTTCAACATCAACCATTACTTTTTTATCTGAACGCATACGGTTGCGTTGGTCACGGTACAAGATGTAAGCTTTTGCAGTAGCAAAATAGTTTGCAGAAATCAAAACTTGTTCAACAACATCTTGGATTTGTTCAATTGAAGGTAAGCTTTCTGAAAATTTGTGCTTCAAAACCTTCATAACTTGGGCTGTCAGCAACCAGCTTTCTTCTTCACCAAACTCATTGGTAGTTTGTCCGGCTTTCAAAATCGCATTATAAATTTTTGTATTATCAAAAGGCGCCAATGTACCATCTCTTTTGGTTACATTTTCAAACGGCGTATTTTCATTTTCTATTGATGATTTTAACTCAGTTTCTGACATTTCTACCCTTGACCCCTTAATTAATGTCTTTACAGAAAGAATACTACATATTGTGTTAAAAAAAAGTAAATCGCAAAATATGGTGTTTATTTTTTTATTTAAATAAAAATATTGCTTTATTACTTCTGGCTCAATATTGCTTTATGATCTTCCATATCTCAAGCAATTTAATTTTAATATTTGGGCAAATTTCTCTATCCTATTAAATTTATTAGATAAAAATTTTTTTTACTTGTAGATAACATTCTTAATAACTTTTTTATATTTTTTTTAATTCTTAAAATTGTGTCAAAATACACAAAAATAGCAACTAATAGACGCATTTTTGTCACGACTCTGTTTAAGATAATATACAAAATTTGGTAGGATTCGAATCTGTTAATCACAATATATTGTATATATTTCTTTATACACAAAACAAAATAAAAGGCCCTTAAAAAAGAGCCTTTTATTTTTTATCTCGGTTGGGTTACGACCTCTTCCCCAATCACGCTTTCTTCAATATATTCATCCGTACATTGAGGACCTAAGCAACGCTTTAAGACCGTAGCCTTGCGCCCTTCCGTTAGCCCCATCACGCGCATGGATGGAACATACACATCGACTACCGTAATTTTGAAAGTGATATAAGCCGTATTTCCTTCTTCATCAGAAATATATACTTTTATTTTATATTCCTTGTTTTCTGATGGCTGAACTTGGCCGGTAAAGCGCATGGCTTTTTCATCATACTTCAACCAAGACGGCAACGGAGAATCGTCATACAAACCGGCTTTGGTGGTTAACTTTCCTTGGAAATCAATTTTCTTCAAAATATCTTGAGGAATCGTGAAGTCAATATTCTTCCAGGTTTCTAAAACCATATCCGGCACTAATGTTTGAGATGAAATATTAACCGGAGGACGTTTAGCCGGAATATCTAACAAATATGGACGATTGTCCGGCATAAATTCACCATTTTCCCATTTTCTGAATGTTTTTCTCAAATACATGGCAATTTGAGACGGCTTTTCATTCAACATATAGTAAGGCAAAGCATCAAGACCTAATGTGGCATACAAGTTGCCTAAAGAATCTTGCAACTCTACATAGGCTGAATATGCATTGGTTTCATCTTCAATGGCTTTGGCAGCCTCAAGCTTGCTTTTTTCAGCTTTGCTACCATCTATTATTGTTACATCTTCAGCAATGTTTTCTGAAACATTGGCCAATTCTTGACTGATTTGATAATCTTCATATGCAGACATATATCTTGCCCAAGCAACATAAACTTGATTCAAAATCAAAGAAGTTATTCTTTGTCTGCGCAAAGTTTCTAACTCATTTTCTGAAGGATTTTTCATATCTTCAAAAATATGAATAGCAACTTCTTTACCTTGTTTAGCAATCAAACGATTATAATAAGACGGATTGTTTTTATATTTTGTTTCAGACGGAGCTTCATATGTTTTAACATAAATTTTTAATTCTTCGGGAGATGTAACCAAATCTCTTACACGCAACTCCGGACGATTGGTTAACGCAATCCATTCCATTTCAGATAAATTGCCTTTAATTTCCGGCAAAGCAAAGTTACCGTATTCGGCACCAACTAATTTATATTCGCTGTATGGATGTAAGCCCATTAAAGTTGCTAAGCGAATCTCAGAATCTTCAAATTCTCTCTTCAAGCTTGAAAGTTGTTTGATGGCTTGCATATATTTTCTTTTTTGGACCATTTCATCCATAGACAAGCTTAAACCTTTTTGGCTCAACTCTTTAGATTTTGCGTTCATTTCATCTACGGCCAAAGTCATATATTCAATCATATCATCAACTGTTGGCAAAAATTTTTGCGCTGTTAATGTCTTCCAATATAAAATTCTGGTCTCTTGCAAAATATTGTGGATTACCTTTCGGCTTTGTTCGTAAGCAATGTTACTTTTATATTCCGAATCTTGACTTTGATAGTAAACACTACCCATATCCAAAATATTCCATGCTTGTTTTAACTCTGCATTGGATTTTGAAGAAGTTTTATCTGTGATATAGCCGGCTTGTTCAAAAACTTCAGGCATTTTATCATAGCTTGTTTTGCCAGCTTTAACCATACTTTCTTCATAACTGCTTATTCTGCGGCTGTAATTATATTTCAAGGCCAAAGCCATAGCCATATACATATCTATCGGCTTTTCAATTTTTCTTGGAGTGGCCGCATACATATTTTGCATATCACTATCCACACGGATTGCTCTGTCCCAATCATTATATGCAACAGGCGCAGGTATTCCCTTGGAATCCTGATATCCTTGATACCATCCGCATGATGATACTAAAAACAAAATCAGACTAAAAATTAAACAAAGACGTTTCATCTTATATATATCCTCTAGAGACAATTTTGTTTTTAAGTTATACTAATTATTTTAAGAATAATAGTATTTATTTGATTTTATCCAACTTTCATATAGAAATTATTAAATAAAGTTGATTATAATCTTTAGTAAATACATTCAATAAAGGAATTGTTTTTATGTCTGGCATCTTTAAAACACTATTTAAATATAAAGAAAAGGAAAGTCCTGATAAATTAGGCTTATATCCGGAAAGTGTTCACGTTGATGCCATGCCGGAAAGAAGATATTTGTGGACTTCTCGCTTGCTGGTTATTGTTGCCTGCATGAGCATTAGCTTTAATATGATGTTAGCCGCTTCTATTTATATTATGCTGCCACAACGCTCCGCCTCTCCAAGACTTTTATATATAGATGATTATTTTTCGAAGTTAGAGCAAGTTCAACCATCCGAGCTTGGTATTTCTGCAACTGATGTTATTACGGAGCAACACATCTATCACTATATCATGCTTAGACATAAAATTCCTTCCGATTATGATGATTTAATTAGGAAATGGTCTCCTTATGAAACTCTTTATTGGTATTCAACGTCTTTCGTATTTAACGAATTTACAACAACTGAAGCACAATTGGCCATTGAACAATTTAAAAACAGAGGTTTGCGTCGTAATGTTGAAATTCAGTGGATTAAAATTTTGACAACAAACCTCTGGCAAGCTCAGTTTTTAACTTATGATTATTATTCCAACCAAACAAAACCTGAAGTTTATATCTGGCGTGCCATTATTCGTATCGGATACGGAACACCTGCTTTTCGTAACCGTGATGACTTGGGTAAAAACCCATTTGGATTTTTGGTTACCAACTATTCATTAGGTTATATGGGAACTCCGGAAACTTCAGTTCACTACTTGAAGACGGTGAAAGAAAATGCACTGACAAGATAATAAAAAAAGGCTTTTAAAAGCCTTTTTTTTATTTTGATTTGCTTGCTTTTTTTCTTTTCTTTAAGTTAGTTAATTTATCGCTGACGATAGATGTATCTCGTCCGGTTTTTGCCAAACGATCATACATTCTTTCAATTTCTTTTTCCAGATAAGCTTGCTCAATTTCATTCGCTAAGTCATTTTGCTCTTTTAATGAACCGTGATTTTCAATCTCTTGCATATTTTCAATAATATCTTCAACATGCACGGAACTATCTGTTTTCTTTTTAATGAAATACGGCAATTCATAAATCAATTTACGAGCCTGAGCATAAGCATCTTTGGTGCTGTCTGTTTTTTTATAACGGAGCTTTAACAGACGGAATACAATACTTAACTCATTGCTATCATCAACAACGATAAAAGGTATTGGGTCTGCAAATCCTTCTATGGCAATATATTTTAAATATTCTACCAAGTGGTGAAAAAATCCATTTACGTTATATAAAATAAATGGCTTAACAGGCAACAAACCATCTTGCATAGCCACACAATCATAAGCCAACTCATCCAAAGTGCCGACGCCCCCCGGTGCAAAGACCACAAAATCTGCATTTAAGAGTTTTTGTTTTCTTTCTTCCAAGGTTTGAGCCACGATCACATCTTCAATTTGAGATATAATTTCATCACTTTGATAAAGATTATAATATTCTTTTGTGGTAATCCCCTGAATGGCAGATGCCTTATCTTTATTGTGTTTCCAACCATCCAGAACACCTCTGGCTACCGCCCCCATAATGCCGTTGCTAGACAAACCAAAGTCAAGCTTAAACTCCATTCTGGCTATTTGACGTCCTAAATTATATGCTTCTTCGACGTAGATTTCATCGGCTCCAGCTCTTGAGCCTCCTGCCACAAATACGCGTAAACCTTTTCTAGCATTTTCTTCGGCAAAGCTGTCTACAACTGCATCCATTTTTTCTTGATTATCCATTATTCCTCCTTACAAAGGCTCTATATCACCTTTAGCCTGATTGGCATAAAATTCTTTTACAAATTCATCAAACGTATCATTGGCTAAAGAATTACGAATTCCTTGCATTAATCTTTGATAATATCTGATATTGTGCCAGGTTAACAACATAACGGCCAAGACCTCATTGCACTTTTGCAAATGGTGAATGTATGCTCGGGTATAATGTGTACACAGCGGACAATCACATCCATCCTCTAACGGACGAGGATCTTCTTTATGACGTGCATTGCGAATATTTATGGTTCCGAATCTGGTAAAGGCTTGAGATGTGCGTCCGGAACGTGTAGGCATTACACAGTCAAACATATCGACACCTCTAATCACGGCTCCGACGATATCATCCGGTCTGCCTACGCCCATAAGATAGCGCGGTTTATCTTCAGGCAACATTGTCGGCGCATAGTCCAAAACCTTAAACATGGTTTCTTGGCCTTCACCAACGGCTAACCCGCCAATAGCATATCCATCAAAACCTATTTCTTTTAATTTTTCAGCTGAAAAACGGCGCAAATCTTCGTAATCACCACCTTGTTGAATACCGAAAATTCCATATCCGTCTCTATCCACAAAAGCATCTTTACTGCGTTTTGCCCAGCGCATAGACATTTCTACCGATTTTTTTACCTTATTATAAGGTGCGGGCAATTTAACACATTCATCCATACACATGGTAATGTTAGAATCTAATTTATGCTGAATTTTTATAGACTCTTCCGGACTTAAAAAATATTTTTTGCCATCTACATGAGAGCTGAATGCAACGCCTTCTTCCGACAGTTTTCTTAATCCGGATAAGCTCATTACTTGGAAGCCACCCGAATCTGTTAAAATCGGTTTATCCCAGTTCATAAATTTATGCAAACCGCCCATTTTTTCGACCAAATCTGCTCCCGGACGAAGCATAAGGTGGTATGTGTTTCCAAGCAAAATTTCTGCCCCTGTTGCGGCGACGGATTCCGGCATCATTGCTTTTACCGTACCACATGTTCCAACAGGCATAAAGGCAGGCGTGTTAACCACACCATGCTTTGTATATAGTTTTCCTAATCTGGTTTTTCCGTGTTTTTTTAATACTTCAAATTTGAGACTCATTGACTATTCATTCCTAATAAAAATTATAATGAATAGATAATGCCCTCAATTGTCAATTAAAGCAAGGAACTTTTTTATTATTCTTCTTCGTCTTCAATCATATTCTTGTCAATGGCATATCCGGTGGCACGAACGGTTCTAATGTAATCCGGACCAAATTCATTTAATGATTTTCTTAAGCGACGGATATGCACATCTACCGTTCTGGATTCAACGTAAATGTTATCTCCCCAAACATTTTTTAACAAATATTCACGAGAGAAAACTTTTTCCGGATTTTCCATCAACATACGCAATAAACGAAATTCGGTCGGCCCTAAGTGAATATAATTTTCGCCTCGGTAAACTTTTTTACCAACCAAATCCATACGAATGTCTTCAAAAATCAACTCTTTTTCTTCTTTGGGCTCGGGAGCGCGTCTTAATTGAGATTTTACTCTGGCCATGAGTTCCGGAATGGAAAAAGGTTTGGTTACATAGTCATCAGCACCAGAAGAAAGCCCTTTGATTTTGTCTTCTTCTTCTCCCTTTGCCGTGAGCATAATAACAGGAATTGCTTTAATATCGGGCTTACTCCTAATCATTTTGCAGAGTTCAACTCCGGATAATTCCGGCAACATCCAGTCTAAGATAATCACGGAAGGTAAATTTTTTTCAATTTCAGCGATGACCTTTCCGCCTCTGGCCTCCCATAAAACTTCATATCCCTCTTTTTCTAGATTGTATTTTAGAAGCAGGGCCAAAGCCTCTTCATCTTCTACTAACATTACTTTGTGTTTCATCTGCAACCTCGATTTTTATCATTCTGGTTTGAATTTTAAGCATTTAATCTTAATATTACCTTAAACCGTTAATATTTTTCTTATAATCTCCACCAACAAAAATTGAAGACCCTGCAACCAAAATATCCGCTCCGGCAGCAATGCATTCTGCTGCTGTCATCGGATTAATTCCTCCGTCAACTTCTATTTCGATAGCTTTATCGCCAATCATTTGTTTTATATTACTGATTTTTTCTAATTGCGAATCGATGAATGTTTGGCCGCCAAACCCTGGGTTGACACTCATCACTAAAATTTGATCCAATCTATCCAAAACATATCTTATTGTTTCTTCAGATGTTGCCGGATTAAGCGATACACCAACTTTTGCGCCATACTCTTTAATGCTCATCAAGGTCTTATCTAAATGAGAACAAGCTTCGGCATGAACCGTGATAATATCTGCACCTGCTTTGGCAAACCAGGGAATCATTTTATCGGGATCTTTTACCATCAAATGCACATCAAACGGGAGTTTTGTATATGGTCTTAATGCTTTTACAACCGCAGCCCCAAATGTTAAATTCGGAACATAATGACCATCCATAACGTCTATATGTATCATATCTGCTCCGGCTTCTTCCAAAGCCTTTATCTCTTTGCCCAAATTGGCAAAATCAGCAGAAAGTATACTTGGGGCAATTTTTACCATGTTTTTTCTCCTTTAGTCTTTCTTTCTACTATAATATGATATTTCTTAAAAAATTTAAAATAAAAAAGGCTCTCTTATGAGAGCCTTTAACTTTGTGAAGCTTAAATTAGAGCTCACCTGCGGCATAGCGTTTGGCCATTTCAGACATTGGAATAACCTTAATTTTATCTGCATGACCGGCAGCACCGAAAGCAACAAAGCGTGCTTCGCATACTTTTTGCATCTCTTCAATTGCAGGTTTCAAATATTTACGAGGATCAAATTCTTTCGGATTTTCAGCAAAAATCTTACGGATTGCACCGGTGATTGCCATACGGCAGTCTGTATCTACGTTTACTTTACGAACACCGGATTTAATACCTCTAACGATTTCTTCAACAGGAACACCGTAAGTTTGAGGAATTGCACCACCATAGGCATTGATAATATCTTGCAATTCTTGAGGAACTGAAGATGAACCATGCATAACCATGTGAGTGTTCGGCAATTTTTTATGGATTTTTTCAATAACATCAATTGCCAAAATTTCGCCATCCGGTTTACGAGTGAATTTATATGCACCGTGAGATGTTCCAACAGCAACAGCCAAAGCATCCAACTTGGTTTCTGCAACAAAGCGAGCAGCTTCATCCGGGTCTGTTACAAGACGCTTCTTGTCAATAACACCTTCTGCTCCGTGACCGTCTTCTTTATCACCTTTACCGGTTTCCAAAGAACCGATAACACCTAATTCACCTTCAACAGATGCACCAACAGCATGTGCTCTGGCAACAACTTCTTTGGTTACATGTACGTTATATTCAAATGAAGATGGAGTTTTTCCGTCTGCTTCCAAAGAACCATCCATCATTACGGAAGAATAGCCGTTTACAATTGCAGATTGGCAAACATCTACTGAAGAACCATGGTCTTGGTGCAAACAAATCGGCAATTCAGGGAACATTTCAATTCCGGCTTGAATCATATGACGAATCATCGGATCACCGGCAAATTTACGCGCACCGGTAGATGTTTGAATAATAACCGGAGCGTTTACTTTTTTGGCTGCTTGCAATACAGCGATAATTTGTTCCATATCGTTAACGTTAAATGCAGGAACACCATAATTGTTCTCTGCTGCGTGGTCTAAAATCTGACGCATTGTAATTAAAGGCATATTTTAACTCCTTTTGTGATTATATTTATCTAACTGCTGCAAATATATATCCTTCTCCCCGATTTGCAAGATTTTTTTATTTTATAATCTGGTAACTGTATAGTTTAACAAAAATGTCATAATTTTTTATGCAAAATTATGCTATTATAAAATTATAAAGATTCCCTCCCCCTCTTGGGTACTGTTTCAAATAAACGCTTTTTTATAAGCATGCAGTCATACAAAACCAAATTTGAAGCGGTACCCATCTTTTTTTTATCTTTATCTTGATTTTTTATGTAAAGATGCTATTTTCCCTTTCGATATTTTATTATTAATTAAATTCAAACAAGTTATGGAAAATTTATTATTGGTTTGCATCGCCATCTTTTTGTTTGGCGCATGTATTTGGATTCAACTTACTTTGTCACACAGAGTAGTAAGACAAGAAATTGCTTGGAGCACACTTTTTATGTGGAACCTGCTCTCTTTTTCAGGATTGCTCTTGTTTTGCAAAGATAATTTTGAATCTTATCGCATTTTTTCTTTATTTGGAATTGCCAACCTCATTTGGCCGGTGTGCTATTATTGGTACAAAAGAATATTTCATATAAAGGAAATTAAAAGACTTGAAATTTCTGATGATCAGACTAAACAACACAAAATAAATATTGAAGAGGGAAAAATCTATCAATTCAGAAGATGGTTATGGAGATATTATATTTCTTTAGTCGGTATCTTCTGTGTGGTTGCATTTCTGATTTTCATCATGGGTTAACAAAAAAACGTTCACTTTATTAAAAAGTGAACGTTTTTTTTGTTTATTAAGCTTTTTATTTAATTCAAGCTTTTTTTGCGGCGGCCTCTTTCTCACGAGCTTCTTTTCTTTTGCGCTCGTAATACTCGTCTTCCGGAATGAGTTCAAAATCGTTATCTACTTTGACATAGTGCCAAACGGTTTTGCCCATTGCCTTGAAAGAACAATACTCCCCGTACTTTTCAATTTTTGTTCCTTCTTGAGGAATAATAATTGCTGTACGCGGTGTCTTTCCGGAGTATGCCTTCACATATAAGTAACTTGGGACACCCTCGCTTTCAACTTCGGCTACAAAGGCAATATAGCCATGATCGCGACCGTTCTGAGGGTAAATCCGACAAGGCAAAAAATCATTTATATTCAAATAAAATCCTGCCTCTCTCGCTTTTTCAACAACCTGACTTGCACGCCAGATATATTCATTCTTTTCCATAAAAATATGTTTTAGGGTTTTACAATAATATTAACTGTTCTTCGAAATTATCACCGCATTTCGTTTTGTCAATGATTTTTCACTCTTTTGGCAAAATAAAAAAGGACCATTTCCGGTCCTTTTTTATTTTTATATTACTAAATCAAATCTTTAACAGCATTTACAACCGCATCTTTGGTTATGCCGAAATGCTTATATAATTCTCCGGCCGGACCAGATGCTCCAAAGCTGTCGATTCCTATTATCTTGCCGTTTTCTCCGACATATCGTTCCCAACCATACGAAGATGCTGCTTCAACGGAAACTCTTGGCGCGTTGCCCAAAACACTTGCCTTATATTCTTTATTTTGAGCATCAAACAATTCTGCGCAAGGCATTGAAACGACCGCAACATCAATACCTTCTTCCTTCAAGGCTTTTTGCGCCTCAATTGCCAAAGAAACTTCTGAACCTGTGGCAATAATTGTGGCTTTTCTGGCTTTGCCTTTTTCTACGTCTGAAATAACATAACCACCTTTTAAGGTCAAATTTTCTTTAGATGAGGTGCGTATCATCGGCAAGCCTTGTCTGGTTAAGGCTAAAATGCTTGGTGTTTTTTCACTTTCCAGCGCAATTTTCCATGCTTCTGCCGTTTCAACCACATCACACGGTCTGAAAGTATAAATATTGGGCATTGCTCTATATGATGCCAAATGTTCAATCGGTTGATGGGTTGGTCCATCTTCTCCTACACCGATAGAATCGTGTGTTAAAACATAAACAACTCTTATACCCATCAAAGCGGCTAATCTCATGGATGGACGCATATAATCTGAAAAGACAAAGAATGTGCCGCCATAAGGTAAAATACCTCCATGCAAAGCCAAACCGTTCATAATGGCGGCCATAGCATGTTCTCTAATACCATACATTAAATTGTTGCCATTATAATCTTCTTTGGTAACGGTCTTCATGCCATTGACAAATGTTAAGTTTGAAGCGGCCAAATCTGCCGAACCGCCAACAATTTGCGGAATATTCGGAACAATGGCTTCCAAGCACATTTGGCTGGCCTTTCTGGTGGCAACTTTTGTTTTTTCGGCAATTGATTTTTCTGCTAACGCATTCAAATCTTTATCCCAATTTAGAGGTAATTTGCCGGCAATAACATCTAAAAATTCTTGGCCTTTGGCTTGAGCTTTTTTCTGCCAATTTTTGTATTCTTCTTGATGTTTGCTTCCAGCGTCCTTCCAAGCTTTCAAAATCTCTGCAGGCACCTCAAAAGGAGCATAATTCCAATTTAAGTTTTGACGCATTTGAGCAACTTCTTCTTCACCCAAAGGAGAACCGTGACATTTGCTGGTTCCTGCTTTGTTGGGCGCACCAAATCCGATTTTTGTTTTGCAAGCAATTAAGGTCGGTTTATCTGATTTTTGAGCCTTGGCAATAGCTTTTTCAATCTCTTCATAATCATGACCGTTAATTTCTAATGTATTCCAACCGACAGCCTTAAAGCGCTCAATCTGGTTGGTTGAGTTTGCTTTATCAACGGTTCCGTCGATGGTGATATTGTTATTATCCCACAAAACAATTAGTTTATTTAAACCCCAATGTCCGGCCAAAGAAATTGCCTCTTCGGAAATGCCTTCCATTAAGCAACCATCACCACAAATCACATATGTATAGTGAGAGCAAACATCCTCGCCATATTTTGCGGCAATAATTCTTTCTGCCATAGCCATGCCCACTGCAGAGCTAATACCTTGTCCCAATGGTCCTGTAGTCATATCAATTCCTGCCAAATGACCATATTCAGGGTGACCTGCCGTTTTGGCGCCAAGTTGACGGAAGTTTTTGATATCTTCAATTGAAATATCTTCATAGCCCATCAAGTATAATAAAGAATACATTAACATGGAACCATGTCCGGCTGACAAGACGAATCTATCTCTGTCAAACCATTTAGGATTTTTAGGATCTAACTTGATGAATTTTGAAAACAAAACGGTTGCAACATCTGCCATTCCCAAAGGCATTCCGGGGTGTCCGGACTGAGATTTTTCAATAGCATCCGCACTCAGAAAACGAATCGCATTTGCCATTTGTTTTAAGGAAACATCATTCATCTTTTTTCTCCTGATTTTTTTTAATTATTCTTCAATATAGCCTAATTCTACATCAAAGATTTTTTGATTATATTTTCTTTCTTGCGGGCTAATATCTAATCCGGCAAAAATTTCAAACTCATACATCATATCCAAAGGAATTTTTACTTCCACTTGTTTACCCTTAAATTCTTTGCTCATTTCTTTAGAAGAAAGGCTTGTTCCAACAAAGTATGACTTTTTGCCCAAAAATTGCGGTGGGCCTTTGATTGTATTGGTAAACCAAGAGAACTGGACATCCGTTTCATCCGTGTTTCTTAATTTTTTTACTTTAAATATCGGCGTGATTTTTGCTTTTTCCTGATTTACTCTTTCATCAAAATAACAAAATCCCTCTACACCAATCAGCTCAATTTCAAAATTATCTTGATAATTGACAATTTGAATTAAACGCGCATCTTGTCTTTTGATTGTGACCAATGGGCATTGTCTGTATCCTTCCGGCAGAGAAGAACACCCGCTCATATAAAGCATTAAAATTGCAAAAAATATTTTTTTGAACATTTAATTTCCTTACTTTTCAAAATATGCCACTAATTCCGTGTGAGAAGAGTAAACAAATTGGTCTACCATTGTAACTTCTTTTAATTTATATCCGCCATCTGTTAAAATATTGGCATCTTTTATAAAACTATGCGGATTACAAGAAATAGCAACAATTTTTTTAGGTGCGTTTTCTTTTATTTGTATAATTTTTTTGACCTGCTCTTCAGCCCCTGCTCTTGGCGGATCAAACACTATAGCCTCAAATCCGGATAGTTCTTGCTCATCTAACGGATATTTGAACAGATTTTTGGTTTGAATCTGTATATTTGGAATCATATTTTTGTTTACCGAAGTTTGAAAACCTTCCAATAAGGCTTTGGAGGCATCAACCGATAAAATTTTATTATTCGGATTTCTTGACAAAGGATATGAAAAAGTTCCGACACCACAGAATAAATCGGCAATTTTTCCATTTGTATCGCCAACATATTTTTCAACCAAGGCTATCATCTTATTTTCAGCCTCTTTGCTAGCTTGCAAAAAGGTTCCGGCCGGAATGTAAACTTCATAATCGGCAATTTTGATATATGGCTTAATCTTTTCGACCAAAGTTTCTGCCATACTCATATCATTTTTTCTATGAGAAACTCGAATAACAGAATCGTTATTTAGGGCAAACTCTGATATTATCATACGGTATTCTAAGTTTATCTCACCTTCAAACTCTAAAACAATATCTATTCCGTTATCGGCTTGAGTAAGCCAAACATCGCCTTTGCTAATGTTATTGTAACCAATGATTTTGTTCTTTTTATATTGCGGTGTTTTTACCATACATAATTGGAGCAAAACTTCTTTTAACGATGGTAGAATTTGATTTAGACTTTTGCTTAATAAGCAACAAGATGCAATATCTATCAGCTCTGAACTTTGCTCTTTATTAAAGCCTAAGGTTAGACTTCCCTTTTTGAAAGAAAAAGCAAGGCTGGCTCTTCTTCTTTGCGAATCATCTATAAAAATAGGCGGCAAAAAGGTATAGTTTTGCTCTTTTAAGCCTTGCAAAATATTTTTTACTTTTTGTATTTTTAACTCTTGGTATTGTTCTTGCGCCAAATGACGGAAAGAACAACCTCCGCAAAGTTCTTGATACGGACATTGAGACATTATTTTTCCTATTTTAAATCTTCTTCATCAACACCCAATATAGGATATGGCATATTTTCATCTTCTATTTTGGTGCTTTCTTCTTGTATATGATTTCCCTCTATGCCGTCAAGTAAGGAAATTTCCGTATTCTCTTCCTGATTAAATATTGGGTGACGATTATTTTCCTCATTTCTGATACGTTCTTGAATCTCTTTATTCTCAAATTCCTTTTTATCTTCCAAATTAAAAATTTCCACACGGTTACGGCCGTTTTCTTTAGCCTTGTATAAAGCTTCATCCGCCGTTTTTATCAATGTGTCTAGGTTATCTGAAATTTCATATGAAGAAACACCGATACTAACCGTAAAGCGAACTTCTTGGCCATCTTCAGAATGTACAACAGCTTCTGAAATGCTTTCTCTTAATCTATCGGCCACAATTTTTCCTTTTTGTGCATTTACTCCGGATAAGAAAACAACAAATTCTTCCCCGCCGTAACGAGCTACAACGTCTACATCTCTAAGGGCTCGTTCACATGTTGATGCCAACTCTATCAAAACTTTATCTCCGGTTTTGTGACCATAAGTATCATTGACATTTTTGAAGTGATCAGCGTCAATCATTAATATGCTGAAAGGTTGATTTGTGGCTTTAGCTGAAATTATTCTTTTTAAAACCTCTTCTTCAAAATAACGACGGTTATATAATGACGTCAGAGGATCTCTAGTTGCTTGATTTTTTAACAAAGCTTCGCGATTTTTTCTGGATGTAATGTCTTGGAAGGCCATATACAAAGCCACATCGTAATTATAATCAATAATATTTGCAGATGCCAACAACCAGAACGGGGTCATTCCTCCGGGAGTTTTGACCAAAAGTTCAAAATCTTGTACAACCTTTTCTCTTTCCAAGCATTCATTTAACAAATGTCTGTTTTCAACATCAACAAAGAAATCTCGTAAATGATAACGCTCCAGCTCTTCTGCTGATATTCCAAACAACTTGATAGCATTTGAGTTTGCCATGATAATGCTATCATCACTTAATCTGGATATCATAATCGGGAAAGGAGAAAACTTGATAATTTCTTCCAATCTTTGATTGTTTTTCTCTATCGTCACTTCTGCTTCATCATATTTTTGCGCAAAAGAATCTGATTTGGATAAGATGCAGGCAAATGACAACAATATATATAATACCGGCGTCATATACCATGATTTATAAATCAAATAATCAAAGCCGCCGAGCTTTAATAACATAAATAATGCTCCTAATAAGGCTATGATTCCGATAAAGATATAGCTAAAACATCTTTTTCTTTTTATTTGAGCCAAAAAGCTTATGGCTAAATAAGACAAACCGGACAAGGGAAAGATGCTACGCATTTGTGCAATCTTTTCATTATCGGGGAATATAAATAAAAAGGTTACGATGGCAAACAAACCGATGCCGCCAAAAGCATAAGCAATTGTATAATCTGAGTTTTTAGGCAACAAGATATGAGATGCAGCAAACACCAAAAGGAGCATGGAAATAAGCGCTAACAATATCTCAAAAAAGACCCAACCTATAACTGTTCCGCCTTGAGTATAAACTTCTGCTGAAACATAGCCTATATATGAGGAAAAAAAGTCAACCAAACAAGAACCAAATATCAGCCATAAAATTTTACCGTTTTTGGTTTCTATACTGCCATACAGACATGATAAAAAAAACACGAATAAAGCCAAGCAAGTGAGTGATAATTGCATTGATTGGCTAAATATACTTACTGTACCCATTGGTTGCTCCTATTTGTTGTATTTTGCCTTACATTAAAACAACTTTATTAAAATATCTTAAAGTTTGTGATGTTGATAAAAATTGATATTTAAAAAAAAATAGCATATTATAAATTGAAAAGTCAAAATTAAGGATTATGCCATGAAACAAAAATTTGCAACTCATTATAGTTTGAATTTTAAACTTAACATAGACAATCTTCCCTCTAAGCAAGCGGATAGGATTAATCTTAGGATTTTGTTATCTGGTATTTTCTTTGGCAGTCTTTTATTTTTGCTCGGCGCTTTTGAGCTTTCGAATGCTTTTCAATCTAACACTTCTTTTCTGAATGATAAGCTTGCTCAAACAACCTATCAATCTCATATTTCTCCCTTATTTTTTGATTGGGTCATCATTGTATTGGGCTTAGGCATTATCGCTTCCGTCATTTTTAAAAATCTTTCTTACAAAAAAGTATTTTTTGACGGAAAAAATATTACCGTTATTAAGCGTTTGGCTTTCGGAAAAAAAGAAGTCAGCAAAACAAAAGTTTCTACTTATCAAGGTGTGTTATTGCGAATCGAATTTGTTCAATGCGGATTTTTACCCAAAAACAGATATATCATTGAACTTCAAAGCAAATCATCTCAGAAAAATGTTCCGCTTTATATTTCTACTTCTGAAAAAAATATTCGAAAAATTTGGGTCGATTATGCTTCTAAGCTTAACTTACCGACTTTGTTTTTAACCGATGAAGGTGTGGTTAAACGCGAAGTTTGCGACTTAAACAAATCATTAAAAGAAATGGAAAATATTTGGCACTTAAGAGAAAGCCTTAACCCCAAGCTTAAACATTCCTTCCGCATTGCATTAAGAGAGAGCCCTGACAAAAAGGTTATAAAATCTCGTAAAATTTTATTAGATGCATTTAATATCTTGGGTGGTTTTTTGGTATTTTGCATTATTGGTTTACTGGCTCTTGTCGGATTTCATCAGGTCTTTTCTGAAAACGCACTTTATTGCTTGTATTTCTTTAGTTTTTGGCTTATTTCTTTTGCTCTTTTTGTGGTGTTACGCAAAGATAAATTGGTTATTAAAAAAGATAAAATCGTTAACACGCACAAATATTTGCTTTTTTCAACCAAGCACCAAGAAATTGCCAAAAATGACATTAAAGGTATTTACGTTACACTTAATCCTCTGACCGGAAGATATTTTTTAACCATTACGTCTGAAGAAAAAAATATTATATTCGGCAAAAAACTTCCGATAAATGATTTAAAATGGATTAAAAACTATCTTATCCAAAATCTAATTGGTTAAATTGCGCAAAAATTTATGCTTCAAAAACAATTTTTCCTTTGCTTAAAAATTGTTTTTGTTTATACATATATAAAAGTGTTTTATTTTAGGAGATAATATTTATGAAGAAAAAACCGGCTCCGCAAGAAAGTAATGATTTTGAAGATGCTTTCATTCGTGAAATTGATGAAGAAATTAAAAATGAAAAATTAAAAAGAATCTGGGACAAATATGGTCTTTTCATTATTCTTTTTGTTGTGCTTGCCGTTTTCAGCGCCGTTAGCTTTGAATCCATAAAAGCATGGAAAGATAAAAAGAATCAGGAAAACTCCGATACTTTTGCTTATGCTCTTCAATTGCAAAACTTAGGAAAGTTTGATGACGCTCAAAAGGTTTTGAACTCTTTGGTTGACAATGATGCCGGTATTTATGCCGATATTGCACAAATGCAAATTGCTAACCTTTTCTTGCAACAAAAAAAGACAGATGAAGCAATTAAAGTTTTGGAAAAAATTACCGCACAAGATGATTTTAATCCGCAAATGAAGGATATTGCCGTTATCAAATTGGCTTCTTATAAGTTAGATAACGCTCCGGCAGAAGAAATTAAAAATATGCTTCAACCTCTTTTGGTTCAACAAAATTTGTTGGCTAACAGCGCCAAAGAGATTTTGGCTATGCTCGCTATCAGAGAAAAAGATTTTTCAACTGCAAAATCTTTGTATCAGGAAATCAGCATCAACCCGAAAGCAACTGATACGATGAGAACGCGCGCTTTGAATATGTTAAATACATTATAATTTTATTTTTGATAAGGGATTGGTCATGAAAAGTTTTTATTATCGTCAAATCGGACTTTGCTCTTTATGTCTTTTATCCGCATGCAGTATGTTTGAGGCAAAAAAGTTAGATATTGACGGAGAGCGCGTTGCCGTTCTTCAAGAATCTAAAATGCTTGCTCCTGATTTTGAGGAAGGACAATTAAAAATTACGTTACCAAGACCTTATTTGAATAATTCTTGGAAACAAAGCGGCGGAAACTCCATGCACAGAATGGAACACCTGCAAGCTTCTCAAAGCTTGAAAAAACTTTGGAAAGCTAATATCGGCACAGGTAGTTCTAAACGTGATTATCTTTTAGCAGCTCCGGTTGTTGCTTATAAGGTTGTTTTCACCATCGATGCCGATGCTCAAGTTAAGGCCTTGCGCTTGGATGACGGTGAAGAGATTTGGCATAGAAATCTTAAACCTTTGATTAAAGATGAATATGAAATCTCTATGAAAGGTGCCGGTTTGGCTGAATTTAATAAAAAGATTTATGCCACAACGGGTTTTGGTTCCGTCTTTGCTTTAGACATGAAAAACGGTCGCGAAATTTGGCGCCATGACGGTAACACACCAATCAGAATCGCACCAACCGTTGCCAACGGTTTAGTCTTTGTACAAACAATTGACAACACATTAAAGGTTTTAGACGCTGAAAACGGAAACTTAATTTGGGATTATAAAGCGGCTACCGAAGACACAACCTTGGTCGGTGGTGCCAGCCCTGCTTATGACCCATTTCAAGATGTGGTTATTGCTGCCTTTACAACAGGCGAGTTAAAAGCATTTAAGGCCAGCACAGGTTCTGAATTATGGTCAACAACTTTGGCTTCTCTTAGAAGAACCAACAGCCTTTCTACCATTAACGGCATTAAAGCCAACCCAATTATTGACGGCGATGTGGTATATGCATTTGGTCATACCAATGTGTTAACCGCCATTGATTTAAGAACCGGAAACAGAATTTGGGACAGAGAAATCGGTGGTATTTCTCAGCCGTGGGTAGCAGGAAAATACATTTTTGTTTTAGATAACAGCTTCAATCTATTAGCTATTGAAAAATCAAGCGGAAAAATTGTTTGGAACACCAACATTCCGGTTAACAACAATGAAGAAAACACAACAGGTATTTATGCTAAAGGACCTGTTTTGGCCGGAAACCGTTTGTTAGTCAGCAGTTCTAACGGATATGTCTTTGCCGTATCTCCTTATAACGGTAAAATTATCGGATATATTTCTTTATCTGACGGTGTAAATGTTGCGCCCGTTATTGCCAGAGGAATTGCATTGTTCACAACAAATGACGCTGATTTAATTGCCTATAAATAACGGAGTATTTTATGAGTTTGAAAATTGCAATAATCGGTCGTCCAAATGTGGGCAAATCCACTTTGTTTAACCGTCTTGTTGGCAGAAAAGTTGCTATTGTTCATGATAAACCCGGTGTTACGCGTGACAGACGTGAGGCTCCGGCAAAATTGCGCAATATGAATCTTTTGATTATTGATACCGCAGGATATGAATATTCTAAAGAAGATTCCATTGAAAAAAGAATGTGGGAACAAACTAAAAAAGCAATTAATGATGCTGATGTTTGCTTGTTTTTATATGATGCCAGAGATGGGCTCCAACCTTATGACGAACATTTTGCTCAACTTTTACGCCAAATGCACAAACCGGTTATTTTGCTGGCCAATAAGTGCGAAGGAAAAGTTTTTGAAGATGGTTTGGGCGAAGCTTATAAGCTTGGATTTGGTCAACCAATTCCGTTTTCTGCCGAGCATAATTTAGGCATGCTTGACTTATATGACGCACTCTTGCCTCATTATGAAAAAATTAAAGAAAAACAAGCCAGCCAAGATGTTTCCGCTCCAATTAATCAAAATGATGACGGCTCGGAAGAAATCAGCGAAGAGGCATGGAAAAAACGCACCATTCAATTGGCTATTGTCGGTCGCCCAAATGTAGGAAAATCTACTTTGGTAAACGCGCTTCTTAAAGATGACAGAATGCTCACCGGACCTGAAGCCGGCGTTACCAGAGATGCAATTTCTAATGCGTGGGAATATCAGGGTAGAAAAATTAATTTGGTGGACACTGCCGGTTTGCGTAAACAAGCGCGCGTTGCCGACTCTCTTGAAAAAATGTCTGCAGCCAGCACCAAACGCGCCGCATTTTTAGCACAAGTTGTAGTTTTGGTCTTAGATGCCGATGCCGTGTTAGATAAACAAGATTTGACCATTGCACGCCAAGTTTTGGATGAAGGTCGCGCCTTGGTTATTGCGGTTAACAAATGGGATATTGCCAACCGAAAACAAGCCTTAGAACAACTTAATTACAAACTTAAGACTTCTTTAGCGCAAGCAGAAGGTGTACCGACTGTTACCGTATCTGCGCTTAAATCTGAAGGTTTAGATAAATTGATGCGAGCCGTATTTAAGGTTTATGACCGTTGGAATTTGCGTATTCCGACAGCTCCTTTGAATAAATGGTTTGCAGATGTTTTAGATTCAAATCCGCCTCCACTTGGCAAAAACAATCGCCGCATTAAATTGCGTTATATTACACAAGCTAAGACCAGACCGCCTGCTTTCTTTATTTTCTCAAGCAATCCGGAAGGTCTGCCTGACGCTTATTTGCGTTATCTCATTAATAACTTGAGAGAAACCTTTGATATGGGCGGCATTCCAATTCGCATTACGGTGCGTAAGGGTAATAACCCCTACCAAGATAAAAAATAGATAAAAAAATATCCTTGAAATTCATCAAGGATATTTTTTTGTTTGGATTAATTATTTTCTTCAAACTTGCGTTTTTCTTTCAAGAAAACAACAACTCCGACCGGTATGGAAAGTGCATATAACACTGTCATAAAACCTAATGTCAACCATGGTTGAGTGATGATAAAGCTTGCAAATAAAGCCACAAACAACATCAACGGAATAAACATATAAGTCGGAACTTTTAATTTTTTGGTAGAAAAAGTCGGAATGCGGCTAACCATTAAAAAGGCCACAATACATAATACTGCAGCGCAGAATCCATGTGTGCGAACAATGGTTAACTCAGGCATTTCCAAATAAATCATTACCGGCATCATAGCCAACGCAGCAGCTGCAGGCGCAGGAACGCCGACAAAGAAGTGAGACCAATATTCGGGTTGAGGTTCTTCTTCCAACATGGTATTAAAACGAGCCAAACGCATAGCCATACCAATAGACATCAATAAGCAGAAAAACCAACCAAACTTTGGCAAGTCAAATAAAGCCCACTGATATAATAAAATTGCAGGAGCAACACCAAAACTTACAAAGTCAGACAAAGAATCCAACTCTGCACCAAATTTGGTGGAGCCTTTTAACATACGAGCAACACGACCATCCAATCCATCAAAAAAGGCAGCAATAAACACGCATAATACGGCTTTTACCCAATCTGCCTGAATTGAATAGCGAATCGATGTTACACCAGCGCACAAAGCCAACATTGTGACAATATTGGGCGCAATTTTTCTGAAAGGCAAAGCTGTGAGCTTATGTCTTATCTTTAACTTTTCATCATTTTTCATCAGCGAATCACTCCTTTAACTTGAGGGGCATTATTGCTCAAATTTGCAATAATACTTTCTCCTGCAACCATAGTTTGACCGACACAAACTTGAGGTTCAACACCTTCGGGCAAATAAACATCTAAGCGAGAACCGAAACGAATCAAACCAAAACGTTCACCAGCTTTATATTCCATACCTTCAGCGGCTTCACACAAAATGCGGCGTGCAATTAAGCCTGCAATTTGTACAAAACAGATTTCTTTTCCGCTTGTGGTTTTCATTGCTAAAAGCTGACGTTCATTATCTTTACTGGCCTTATCTAAAGTTGCATTAAAGAATTTTCCAGGGACGTACACTGATTTTATAATCTTTCCTTGTGCCGGAGATCTGTTTACATGCACATTAAATACGCTCATAAAAACACTGACGCGGGTGAATTGTTTGTTGCCCAAACCTAATTCTTCAGGAGCTTTTACTTTGGTAATCATTTGAACAATACCATCTGCCGGAGAAACAACTACATCGGCAATTTCGGGAGTAACACGTTCAGGATCTCTGAAGAAATAAAAACACCATACGGTTAAGACCAAACCAATCCATCCTAAAGGCTGCCAGATCATTGCCAATAACGCTGTTATTGCAGCAAAGATACCAACAAATCGCCATCCCTCATTGTTGATGTTTGGGAAAATATAGCGACGCCATGAGATATCAATCGTTTTCATATTAATATAATCCTTATAAATGTTATTAAAAAAACTTTTGCCGGGACGCTGTCTCCTGCCGCAAAAGCATCGTTTTTTTTATCACGACATATTCAATCAAACATATTTTTGCAAAAGACTCAAGTTTTATGTTGCATTTATAAAAAAATCTCTGTATAAGAATATTCGTTGATGCGCTTGTGGCGGAACAGGTAGACGCTGCAGACTTAAAATCTGTTGGCCGCAAGGCCGTGCCGGTTCGATTCCGGCCTAGCGCACCATTTATAAAAAAAAGCACCTTTTTACTAAGGTGCTTTTTTTGTTGCGCATTCGGCCGGAATTAAAATTCCTCTGGCTCTTAAGTGACCGCCTCTCAGCTAATAACTCACTACATTGATAATACAAAATATTTTAAAACTGCATAGCATCTAAAATCCATTTGCTAGACACAAAAAAAGGAATCCAATTTTTGGATCCCTTTCATTTTCTAGAAAGCAAGGATAAAGCCCTTCGCTTTAGTCCTTATCAATACGGTCTCCACCCCAAATGTATCGGGTTTTGTAATCTTCAACAGAAAGTCCGTGTTCTCGTTCTTCTTTCTGCCAAGCATATTCCTTACCATCACTATGATCTGATGGTTCCGGATAATTCGGGTTAGGAGTGTAACCTAAATCTGAATTACATGTTGCCATAATTTTTTTAATTTAAGGGTTAATAAAAAAATAAAAAATTAGCGGTTAAAGAAAGTTCCTTCAGGCGTGTTCTGCAGGTAGGTTAAGAAATCCCCACCGTCATAAACACCGGCAAACTTCTGATATTCAGCCACATCCTGACGAATTTCGTCATCGTAGCTGTCTTCTGTGAAGGAAGCGCGAGCGTATAAGTCCGCGACCAAAACATTTGTAACTGCATCCTCATGGTTAGAACCAAACAGAATTTCTTCATAGTTCGGCCAGCCCATATTGGCGTAGTATTTGATGAGTTCTTCTAACTGTTTCCAGTCGAATTCCTCCACCCCTGGCATCAAGAAGCGTTCTGGATTTGCTGAACTTGTAGTGCCGTCAAAGCCGATTGTATCTTTGCAAAGCGGTCCAACAGATGCCTGAGCATAACCGAGAGACAACTCGGAAGGACGACCGTCAACAACGTGGAAGTTCAAATACAACGGACAATGAATCAGAACGAAGTTCATCTTCACATCTTTATATTTTTCTTCTCTTGCGTGCCAAGCAAACTCGGCAACCACACGCTTGTCATACCATGGCTGTCCGGTGCAAAGAACGAATGTTACTTCTTTTCCTTGTACACGAGCAAAAGCGGCAAGTTCATCTAAGTTTCCGGCAGTATCGGTATCTTGACATACACGCTCATTTTCACGAACCCAAGCAGATGGTGCCATAAGCTCCAAAATGTTCATGTAAGTCTTGTTTTCAGCCTCAATCATCAGTCCTTTGGTGCGGTCAAAGACCTTACCAAATAAACCCTTATTACCTTCTTTTCCGACAAGCAATAGAGGTAAGACTTTTCCTGTCTGTTTTGCATAGATGCGTACGGCTTCCATCAGATATGTTGGCAAAGCCATTGTTCCGGAAAAACCGGCCAATACAGGGTTTGTCAAATCCTTTGGAATATTTGTTAATTCACAAACACGGAAAACGGATTTTCCGCTTTGCGCATTGACATATTCAAATTCTTCACCGGGCTTGCATCCACCAACTTCTTCAGCTAGCTGCAATGTTTTAACGATATCGCCACCAAATTGTCTTGGTTCTGTTACCTGAATTTTATCAGCTACGAACCGACGGCCGGCAGCATTACATTTGAAACCATTTTCTTTAGCTATTTTTTTTACTTCTTCAAAAATTTTTGTTTCCATAATTATAAAAGTTTTTGGTTTAACATAAAAATATTTATTTCTGAAATAGAATATACCACATTTTGACATGTCATGCAAGCATAGTTTTGTCCATTTTTTTAAGAATATATATGTTTTATAGCTCCAAATGTTTAAATAAAAATCGGAATTGAATTTATAAAAATTTGTTTTTTTATTTCAAAATATCAAGCAGGCTTTGCAAATATAAATCATCTACCGAGAAGGTTGATGAATGATTTAAGATTTCTCCGTTTTGAAAAACAAAATAACCCTCATCATTTATCTTTCCATTAACCAGCTCTTTGAGCAATTTACCATATGAATCTTCTTTTTGATAATTACGGTATTTATTTTCTATGTTATGAAAACATAGTTTTACAGAGTTTGCATCACCTGTTTGGCTAACAGCCGAACTACAACATCCGGCACAACAAGCAAAAGCATAATCACAATTTTTGCAAACACCGGTTAAATTTTTATATTTAACATATTTGCGGTTCCAATCACAAAACTTTTTATTTTCCCATATTTCTTTTACAGAATGCTCGCGTAAATCTCCTTCAATGAAATTATCATCATAAATAGAAAGACATCCTACAACTTTACCGTTACTCCTAATTCCCATAACATATTGTCCGGCAGGACATCCATGCCAATTAGCGTTATAAACATTTACGGAATTTGGAATCACTTGGGAATAATATCCGAAATCATGCATTCCGATAACAACATATTTTCCGGAATACCTACGCTGCATGAGAGCAATAAATAAGCCTGTTATATAATATTCCAGTTCAGATAACGCCATTTCTTCTTTTAGGCGACCAAAAGGATTGCCTATTTGAATTTGCCATGAACAAAAATATGATGACAATAAAAGTTGCATCAAGTTGGGCAAATCCAATATGTTTTTTTTGGTAATTGTTGTGATGGCAATTGTGGGTAAAAGGTTTTCTAAAATATTATCTTTTAGAGATAAAATATGACTAAATGTTCCGGGGACACCTCGAATTGCATCGTGTATCTCAGGACTAGCTCCGTCTAAACTGATGGCCAGAGTATCAATATTTTGTTCATGAAGGAATTGTATCTTCTCTGCATTCAATGAAAGCCCGTTGGTGATAATTTGAACTGCAATGTTGTGTGCGCGAAGCTTTTGAACAATTACACGCCAAAGCGGATGCAAAAATACTTCGCCTCCAATCAGAGCAACTTTGCAACATTTTACTTCAGCCAACTCATCACAAATGCGTAAAATTTCATCATCCGAAAGATTATCGCTTCTATCTTTTCCGGCAGAAGAGCCACAATGCACGCAGCGCGCGTTACAACGAAGCGTTAGCTCCCAAACGACGCTATCCAGATATCTACACTCAAACACTAGTAGCCGTCTTTTCCTTTTAGGTTCAACTTACTCAAATCAAGGGTGGCTTTATTGCTTTTTTCTTGTTTTTTAGGTTCATTTTTAGAAACAAAGCGGATGACACCATCTTCATCTTTAACCAAATCAGCACCTCTTGCTCCCATATATTTAGTAGAGCAAACGATATTTGATTCCTCATAAGAAATATTTTGGGGTTGTCTTATCGGGGGCAATTGTGACATTGCCTGACTTATGTATTGTTGACGCGGTGCTAATCTCTGAGCAATCTCATCAAATCGGTCTTCTGGTGCACAATCCATCAAATGATTGATAGCAGATTGAGAAACATCTAAAAGAGTTTGATTTCGATTAGGATTTTCTATTGCTGAGGATATAACACAATCTGCCAACGGAACTAAGAAAGGATGAGTTACTTCTCTATCTTGTTTGGGCAAAATGGCAAAATCTTCCGCACGCATAACAACTGCAGCTAAAATAATTGTTGGCACTCTGCGTGATGCCATATCATTAAGCTCACTTAAAGCATATGCTCTAGACTTTGTTCCGTTATTGACCGCGTTGTTCAATACAGATAATTTTGTCAGATAAAGTTTTTCTAATTTATCCGATTGTTCTGGTTCTTGGGGTTTTGTTTCTTCTTGAACATTACCAGCTTGTTGAGGAACACCCAAAATATTTGAAACACCCATGAGATATGCATGCGAATCATATAACTCTTCAATGTCTCTTGAAATAACACTCTCTGCACCATCATATTCACATATAAAATATTTATCAGAGTGTATCTTTTCAACAACCAAACTAGCATATTCTTCAGAAGCTCTCTCTCCTAAACTTTCAACACAACGCACCAAAGCCGGATTATCTCGGTGATCTTGCCAAAAATACTCATTAGCATCAAACTCAGGAATTTCTTTTTTTAAGGCCATAATCTCTGGTTGTTTTTCTAAAAAAGCGATTGCCTCTTCAGATAAACGAAAGCCGCCATAGTCCTTATTTATAACGACTTTATGAGGCTTTTTTTCTTTTTGTTGGACTTGTTTAATTGTATCTTCATTATTAGCGTTCATGGCACCCTCTTATTTTCAAGCAAATAATATATTTATACTATATATAAAAGCATCAAATGTCAACTCAATAGCCCTTTTCATGTTCTGGAATCGGCAAGATATAAAGATCATCTTTTCCCAGCAAAAACAATGTCTTCAAAAATTTAAACATTCGTTAAATATTTTGCGTTATCTTCTTAATAGTTGAATAGTTAATTTTACTTATTGCAAAATAAAATTTTGTATGGTAATGCTCAAGTGAAATTCAATGTAGGGTTTTATATTGATGATAATTGACAGTAACAATAACAAACAAAAGAGTATTTTAACCAATAAGTGCTTTTATCAGACAACAGCACAAATCATGCGTGATTTTGAAGAAAAAGGTTATCCTAACTCTGCGGATGAAACTGCTAAGGTTATTTCCGCTTATCATCAAATTGTTAAGAAAAAAATCCGAAATAACTTTAATGCCGACTATAATGCCGCTTTTCGTCGAATTGACGATGCCATTGATACTTTGGCGAATAAGGTCTTTTATGATTGTGATAAAAAAAGTCATGATTATGCTTATCGCTCCTTTGAGACTTTTGACCACATTAATGCTATTGTAACACGTCAACGTGTTAAAAAAGGTCTTTCTTAATTTTGTTGTTTTTTTGAGGTACGCTTTAGGCGTTTTTTTTATTTTAAAAGGCATTGTTTTTCTTCTTTTGAACATCTTTATAAATAAGATTGAATTTTTTTGAGAGCTGTTTTATTCCTTTATGTATGTTAACAAATATATGAGGAAAAAAATGAAAAATATCTCTCTCATCGGATGTGGTCGTTGGGGAACTTTTTTGGCTTGGTATGCCTCTAATTATTGCAAAGACAATATCAGTGGCGCTGATCTTTATGATATCCCTACTTCTCCAAATTTTATTGAGCTTCGTGACACAAGAAAAAATCCGTATCTATCTCTTTCAGATAATATGTATTTACACGATAATATTGCAGATGTTTTGGATAATGACACGATTATTATTTCTGTCGGTTGTCAGTATTTTCGTGGTTTGTGCCAACAACTCAGCGGATATGACCTTTCCGGAAAAACATTTTTGTTAGCAATGAAAGGTTTGGAAGAATCTTCTGCCAAAACTATGTTTGAGATTATGAAAGAAGAAATTCCTCAAAATATTCATATTGCTGTTTTAGCCGGTCCGGGACATGTGCAAGACTATATGAAAGGTGTTCCTTCTTGCGCCGTTATTGATAGCGATGAAGCTGAAACTAAAGATTATTTAATCAAACTTTTGCAAAGTGAGCTTATCCGTTTTTATTATGGATCAGACCTTATCGGCAACCAAATCGGCGCTGCGTTGAAAAATGTTATCGGATTGGCTGCCGGAATTTTGGACGGCTTAGAATGGTATGGCTTAAAAGGTGCATTGATGGCTCGCGCTCCGATTGAAGTGGGCCGTTTTATTAAACATTTTAACGGCAATCCACACACGGCTTACGGCTTGGCTCATTTGGGCGACTACGAAGCAACTTTATTTTCAAAGCATAGTCATAACCGTACTTTTGGTGAAAAATTTGCTCGCGGTGAAGATTTTGGTAAATTGGCGGAAGGTGTTCCAACTCTTAAAGCAGTTAAAATCATTGCTGATAAAGAAAATATTGATATGCCGATTTGTCAGGCTCTTTATAAGGTTATTTATGAAAAAGCAGATATCAAATCGACTATCAAATCAATGTTCAATCGCGATTTGAAACAAGAATTTGAACATATTTGCTAATTGTGTCTGCCATGTCTATTGAAGCGGTTCGTTCATATTTAAAAAAATTTGGAATGGATAAACAAATTCTGGAATTTGAAGAATCTTCCGCTACGGTAGACATGGCTGCTCATGCCTTAAATTGTGAACAGGCTCGAATTGCGAAAACCCTTTCTTTTCGATTACCTGATAAGGTTATTTTGATTGTATGTGCCGGCAATATGAAAATTGATAATCATAAATATAAAAACTATTTTAATCATAAAGCAAAAATGCTTTCTCCTGAAGAAGTTGAAGAATTTATCGGGCATAAAATCGGCGGGGTTTGTCCTTTTGCTCTAAAGTCTGATGATGTAGAAATTTTCTTGGATGTTTCATTGAAAAAATATTCTACCGTTTTCCCTGCTTGCGGAAGCTCTAATTCTGCAATTGAGCTTTCTCCTCAACAGCTTTTTGAAATTTCAGCTGCAAAAGAATGGATAGATATCTGCGCTGAGCGTTAATCTTCCAAGCGCCAATTATTATCTTCAAAAACTAAATGAAACATTTGGCAATTTTCCATCTTTCCGGTTCGATAGCCTAACCCTAATAATAAATAACGAATCGCTGCTCCATGAGATGCAATGCCAATCACACTTTCTTTTGTTTGTAAAAGGCTTTCAAAAACTTTATACATTCGATTAAAAATTTGACGTTTGCTTTCACCTTCCGGAAAACATATATCCCAGTCATCCGTATCTTCATCATACCAAAGGCTAAAAATATCAGAAAATTTTTCAGCCACTTCCTCTTTTAACATTCCTTCTGTTTGCCCTAAATTAGCCTCATGTAAATCTGTAATAATTTTGTTTTCTACACCTAATTCATCTGCCACAATTTCTGCTGTTTTAATGGCTCGTTTTAGACCGCTGGAATATATAATCTGGATGTCTTTATGCAGAAGTTTTTCTGCTAATTCTTTAGCTTGATTAATGCCGTTTTCATTCAAAGGAGAATCTATGCCGCATCCTTGCCAACGCTTGTTCTTATTATAATCTGTTTCTCCGTGGCGAAATATATAAAAATCTTTACGCATGGTTCTCTCCTTTTCTTATAAAAAACAGCTTATAAAAAAAGGCATAATAAATCTTTAATAAACCTACGTTGTTATCCACTTTAAATTTGATTGTATCTGGAATCTCTCTTCTTTTTATTTTATAAAAATTTTAATTATTTATTTTAAAGGACCTTAAATATGAAAAAAAACTTTTTATCTCCATTTTTTACTCCGATTTTCTTTTTAGTAACCTGGGGTATTATTCTTGCAATTGTATTTACTTTCTTTCCTGAAAAGCGTTTTGAAATTACGGTCGATGGTTCTATTATTGATATTAGCACCTATTGTGGATATGCAATATTGCTTTGCGGAATGCTTTATTTCTTTAAGGACTTTAAAGAAAATCAACGTTTAAATTGGTTCATATTCTTTCTGCTTTCTGTTTGCGCATTATTAAGAGAAGCCGGAATCCAACATCATTTATCTTCAACAGATACGACTCCCTTTAAATCTCGCTTCTTTTTGAACCCTAATAATCCATTATCAGAAAAGATTTTATACGGTTTGGTTTTAATCGTATTTTTCAGCATGATCGTTTATTTAGTGGTTAAATATGCCAAGCATTTAATTGTTTCTTTCTTTAAGCTTAACACTATTACTTGGTCAACTGCTGTTTTATGTTGTTGCTTGGTCTTTTCTAAAATTATAGATCGTTTTCCGGCAAATTATCGTCATACTCATAATATCCCCCTTTCTAGAAGCGCTATTGACACATGTTCTTTCTTAGAAGAAAGTAGCGAAATATTTATACCGATTATAGCTTTTATAATCTTGTGGCAAAATCATTTCTTGATAAAAAGAAATTAACAAAAAGCCCCAGCTTAAAACTGGGGCTTTTTGTTATAACAAATTGTTTTCGGCTAAATACTTCCACAATGCACAAGCGTGAATTGATTGGATAATTTCATTATTATGAAGTAATATCTTTACTTCTTCTAATGTCAGCAGATGAACTGATATATCTTCTCCGCCGTCTAAATGTTGAGTTCCAATGAGCTCTACATCTTCGGCAATAAAGTTATATGTCCAATTGTTGCTTGTACTTGGGTTGGCTGATAATTTCAGGTTAGGCTTCCAAATACCGTTACCATAGCCGGTTTCTTCCAACAATTCTCGTTTTGCTGCATCCATCGGTGAAGCATCTTCAGCATCAACACAGCCGCCGCAAAGCTCATAATTAATGGTTCCGGTTCCGTGACGATATTGGCGAATCATCAAAAACTTTTTGTCTTTTGTAATTGCCAAAACATTTACCCAATCCGGATATTCCAAAACATAATATTTTGGAATTTCAACACCATTAGCTAAACGGATTTGGTCTTCTCTGACTGTTAGCCAAGGCTCCTTGCTCAAATAACGGCTAGATAGAACCTTTGGCATGTTTTTCTTTTTAAATTTAGTCATTTTCTTTGTGTTTTAAGTTAATAATAAATTTAATAAGAGGCTTTATTGAATTCATTATTAACATATTGAAGGACTTTCGTCCAGCCTTAAATTGACATTAAAAATTAGCTTCTTTAACGGCTTTATCCGTTGCAAAATCTGAAGTTCTGTCAACTGTGTTATCTAAAGCACTTTCAACACTGGCAAAGTAATTATTGTCATATAACCACATTCCACCATAGGCCAATGCAGCCAATATGAGCAAGAATATAAAACCTTTCATTTTTCCTCCTATAATTTTTTTTATTCCATATATATCGAATATAATTTTTTTGGTTTATTAATCAACAACAAAGCTTTTGTTACTAACTATGGCGAATATTCAATAAAAAAACAGCCCACTCAAGGTAGGCTGTTTTTTTATTGGTGGGTATGACAAGGATCGAACTTTTCTTACTTCGTAGGGCTTGGCACTTCTGTGCCTCGCCAACTACGTTTCGGTCACTTGTTTTCTAAGCTTGCTTCGGAATGTTCACACATCCCTCGCTCGCTAATAAAACTGCGCCTTTTCGATTAAAAACAACCGGAGCAACGGTTGTTTTTAATCTCAAGCCCCTCACGGGATCACAAGTTCAAACCTTGAACTTTATCTATTCAATAAAAAAACAGCCCACTCAAGGTAGGCTGTTTTTTTATTGGTGGGTATGACAAGGATCGAACTTGTGACCCCTACGATGTCAACGTAGTGCT
>CALXWC010000003.1 GCA_944392265.1 uncultured Alphaproteobacteria bacterium
GGTCTCGTAGCTCAGCTGGATAGAGCAACAGCCTTCTAAGCTGTGGGTCAGAGGTTCGAATCCTCTCGAGATCGCCATTCTTAACCTCAGAGTTTTCTCTGAGGCTTTTTTTTTACCTCAACGCCATAAATAACTTTTCTTGTTTTCTTGACAGCCCGTGTATTTTTGCCTAAAGTCCTTATTATGTTTTAAGGAGTGTTTTATGGCTGAAAATACAAAAGTTTTGGAAGAGTTTTCACCTATATTATTGCAGAATTATATCCGTGTGGAAGCCGTGTATAATTTTGTGAAAAATGATGAAGAAGGAAATGAAAATTATTCTTTAGAAAAGAAATTCTCAATTTCTAAAGATAATTATAAAAAAATTATGGACTTTGAACTCCATGCGCCATTAATCAATTTATCTTTATCTTATGATGAAAATTCAGAAATATTAACGGTTGTGCCAAGTGAAGAACTGTGTAATGAATATAAAAATAAAATTATGCGTGATGTCGTGATTAAACAACATGAAAATTTTATTGGTAGGTATTCAAATTATATAAATGTAATTGATTAAATATAAAAAAGCCTTATCAAAATGATAAGGCTTTTTTTGTTGTTCTTATTGAGCTTTATTTGATTTCTTCAGCAGGAAGAACGTCTAAACTGTTTACTTCATTTGTTGAAACATCAGTTGTTTTTGTAGTTGTGGTTTCAACAGTTGTGGTTGTAGAAACGTTTTGAGCTGCTTGAGCTTCTTGTTTGTAAGGCTCTTTTTCGTAAGTTACGCTTTTTGTAGTTTTTGGCTCATAAACAGTTTTGTATGTTGTTTTTCTGTAAACAATTTCAACAGGCTCTCTTACTTCTTTAACTTGCGGAGCGCAGTGAGAATTATCATTTAATTCATATTCTTTAGTTGTAGATTTAATGTCACCGCAAGAAGCAAAAGTTTTGTTGGTTTCGTTGATTTTTTCTTCAGTGTTGTGAGTTACAACTTCTTGTTTGATTGTTTGCGGTTCAACCGGAGCAGGGCGATGTCTGATGATAACAGGAGTTGGTCTTTCAACTTCTTTAACATAGATAATCGGTTGTTCTTGGCGGTAAACAATCGGACGAGGTTGAATTCTTTGTGGGCGAACACAATCTTCTCCGTTTAAATAATTGCAACCTTGATTGTCATAACCTTTGTATGCATTTTGATTTTCTACAACGGTTAAATCTTCATCTTCATCGTAGCACAAACCATCTAAGCATGCGCAACCACTCATAAGAAACATTAAAGAAAGGGCTAAAGTTTTTTTCATATCACTAATCCTAGTAAAAATTTAAGTTTTCTTTTTTTTATTACATTTCTTTAAATTTGTCAATTTTTGTTTAAATGTTTTTTATCTTTACTTATATATTAGGTGTTAAAAATGAATATAAGATTAATTTTTTTAGTCTTTTTTCTGAAAAAAACGGTATTTTTTATAAAATTTGTTTCATTCATCAATTTTAATGAGATAAGTTTTTGGATTCTTTTTTTACTTGGAAAAAAATGATACTTCTTTTAAAGTAAACTAGGTCTAAAAAATAAATTTATATATAGTGTTTGTAATAATAAAAAAAGGGCAATTTTTCTTGCCCTTTTTTTATGTTTTTTAGCAGTGATTATTCTGCCATATCTTCCATAGGTTCATCGTCACCAATCATTTCGGTTGTGATATGACCTGCATCTGCTCTGATTTTGTTTTCAATTTCTTGAGCAACATCAGGATGTTCTTTTAAGAACAATTTTGCATTTTCACGACCTTGACCGAGTTTTTCTCCTTTATAAGAGAACCAAGCACCGGCTTTTTCAACAATGCCTGATTTGATACCCAAATCAATTAATTCGCCGGTTTTGGAGATACCTTCACCATACATAATGTCAAAATCAACAACCTTGAACGGAGGTGCAACTTTGTTTTTAACAATTTTAACTCTGGTTTGGGTTCCGATGATATCTTCTTTGTCTTTAATCTTTCCGATACTTCTAATATCAATACGAACTGAAGCATAAAACTTCAAGGCGTTACCACCGGTTGTGGTTTCCGGACTACCGAACATAACACCTAATTTCATACGGATTTGGTTAATGAAAATAACAAGAGTGTTAGAGCGAGAAACCGTAGCGGTTAATTTTCTTAAAGCTTGGCTCATCAAGCGAGCTTGCAAGCCCATGTGCTGGTCTCCCATTTCACCTTCCAATTCTGCTTTTGGAACCAATGCGGCAACAGAATCGACAACCAAAACGTCAACAGCTCCTGAACGAACCAATGTGTCTGTAATTTCTAATGCTTGTTCACCTGCATCAGGTTGAGAAATGAGCAAGTTTTCAATATCAACACCGATTTTCTTGGCATAAGAAGGGTCTAAAGCGTGCTCGGCATCAATAAAGGCGCAAGTTCCGCCTTTCTTTTGAGCTTGGGCAATAACACTTAAAGCCAGAGTTGTTTTACCAGAGCTTTCAGGTCCGTAAATTTCAACAATACGACCTTTGGGCATGCCTCCGATACCAAGAGCTATATCAATACCGATTGAGCCGGTTGAAATAGCTTCAATATCAACACTGGCATCATTTTGACCCAAACGCATGATAGAGCCTTTACCAAAGGCTTTTTCAATTTGGCTGACTGCAGCGTCAAGAGCTTTTTGTTTATCCATTTTTCTATCCTTATAAGTTTTGTTTAATAATTATATGCTTATCGCCTTCATTGATAAAATACAATTTTAGAGCTTAAGTTATCCGATGAAAAATAAAATGTACTACTTTTGTTCTTTTGGCAAGAACTTTTTTGTTCTTTTTTTATTTTTTCTTTTAGGAAAGTTTTCTTTATATTCTACTATTTTGAATTCTCTTTGTTTTTCTTTATTTAATTCTTTGTTTTCTTCCTTAAAGTCGTCTAAAGATGCGGTGACAACCGCACCAAAAATAACCACGCTCCAAGATAAATACATCCAAATAAGAAAAACGGGAAGAGTGGCCAAAGCGCCATACAAGGTTTTGTAGGTGGCATTTTCTATAACCAAAATGCCAAATACTTTTCTTAATACCCAAAATAAGAATACGGCAACCAAAGCGCCGGCAAAAGCATTTAACAACGGAACTTTCTTGTTTGGAACAAGCGTGTATACCATTACCAAAACCAACATGGTCATAAGACTTGGAATCAGGCTACCCAAAAACATAGATTGGCTGATTTGTTCGGGCATAATTTTTTGTAAAGCAAATAAATAGCTTCTTAAAGAAAAGGCGGCACCTAGTAAAATCGGTCCTAATGTGATAACTGTCCAATATAAAGTGATTTTGGTTTTGATGTTTCTGGGTTTGTATACTTTAAATATAAAATTAAGGCTGTTTTCAATAGTGGAGAGCAACATAATTGATGTGACTGCCAAACCAACAACACCGATTGTGGTCATTTGAGCCGAGGCATTTAAGAATCCGACAAAATATTGACTGATTTCTTGACCAATGTCGGGCACAAAGTTTTTCAAAATAAATTCTTGAAACTGGTCTTTGATAGCATTAAATCCGGGAAAAGCCGAAAAAATAGCCAAACCTATGGCAAAAAGCGGAACAATGGCAATTAGGGATGTATAACTTAATGATGAAGATACTCTGAAAATGGTATCATTTTTGGCGCGTTGCAAAAGAAAATGAATGAATTTTTTACTGGTTTGCGCCTTATTTATTAACGTAGTTTTCCAACACATACTCAATCTCAAAAAAAAGTTATTTACAAAAAGTCATAAATTTTATATTAGTGTCTTAGACAATTAACTAATACATTAATTTTTTTTAGAAAGCAAAGGAAATATATTATGGCAACACCTGCACCTTTAATGGCTGGTAAAAAAGGACTTATTATGGGTCTGGCTAATGATAAATCCATCGCTTGGGGTATTGCTCAAGCTTTGAATGCTCATGGTGCTCAACTGGCTATTTCTTATCAGAATGAAACTTTGGAAAAAAGAGTTCAACCTCTTGCCGCTCAATTGGATAATGAACCATTGTTGATTAAATGTGATGTTTCAGACTCCGAAAGCGTTGAAGCTTGTTTTAAAGAATTGGGTGAAAAATGGGGAAAAATTGACTTCGTCGTTCATGCAATTGCTTTTTCTGATAAAAATGAACTCAAAGGTCGCACAATTGATACTACTCGTGCAAACTTTGCCAATACAATGCAAATTTCTTGCTACTCATTCTTGGAAGCTTGCCGTTGCGCATCTCCAATTATGAATGAGGGTGGTTCTATTGTTACCTTAACATATTTGGGTGGTGAAAGAATCTTGCCTAACTACAATATTATGGGTGTTGCAAAAGCTGCTTTGGAAGCTGCTGTTCGTTATGCTGCCGGTGATATGGGTGCGCAAGGTGTTCGTGTTAACGCTATTTCTGCCGGCCCGATCAAAACTTTGGCTGCTTCTGGTATTGGCGATTTCCGTAGAATTTTGCACTGGAATGAATTAAACGCTCCTTTGCGTCGTAATGTTACTCAAGAAGAAGTTGGTATGGCTGCTCTTGGCTTGCTCTCTGATATTGGAACAGGCATTACCGGTGAAGTTTTACACGTGGATTGTGGTTACCACATCCAAGGTATGATTAATTTAGATAACGCTGCCGCAACCGCTGCGACTTTAGCTGAATAATCATATAAAAGTTCAAGAAAAGCACAGCGAGATAAAAGCTGTGCTTTTTTTGTATTCCGAATCTTTGTGCAGAAATAAACTCCGTTATTGAGAATTGGTGGCAATTTATTAAAATAAAGAAAGTTTTATATGCTTTAAGGATGAAATTATGACAACGTTTACTGAGCCGTTTCCTGAAATAACAACAAAAAATCATAAAAAAATTAAAGTTGCTAAGCTGTTATCAAAATCATTGATTTATGCCTTTGCTTTGTTTGGTTTGATTTTTATTTTGATTTTATTTGCTGTTCTTGGAATGTTAAAGCCTCAAACACCATATGTGGCTAAAGTTCCAGACTCTGCAATATTGAAAATTGATTTTGATGAAGCATTTTCCGAATCTAACAGCAGTGATTTGATGATGGATTTTGCCGGCATAAAAAAGCAAAGCTTTTATGACTTGATTAAAACAATTAATATTGCGGCAATGGATAGTCGAATTAAAGCTTTGGTTGGAGAAGTGCATATTTCTTCTTTAGGAATTGCTCAAATTCAAGATTTAAGACAAACCATTGAAAATTTTAAGAAAACAGGCAAAAAAGCTTATTTATATTCTTCCGGTTTCGGTGCTTTGGGTGGGGGAACCAAAGAATATTATTTGGCAACGGCTTTTGATGAAATTGTGATTGCTCCAAAAAGTGAAGTTGGAATAACAGGAATCGGAATTGAAGTTCCATTTTTTAAGAATGTTTTAGAAAAAATAGGTGTGAAGGCTGATTTTTATAGCAGATATCAATATAAGACCGCTATGGATTCATTCACATCATCTAAAATGTCTGAGCCTTTTTATCAAGAAATGGATAAGTTGGGTGAGGGTGTTTATACACGTTTGGTCTTTGATATGGCTCAAAAAAGAAATATTCCGACCCAACAGATGGAAGCTTTGATTGATCAGGCTCCTTTGTTTTCAGAAGAGGCTTTGGAAGCTAAATTGGTTGATAAGATTATGTTTGGTCAAGATTTCTTGTCTCAATTAAAGACAGAATATAAAGCTAAATTTATTTCTTCTCAAGATTATGCAGCCAATATCGTTGACAATGCTAAAAAATTGCCAACCATTGCATTTTTGGTTATTGAAGGCATTATCACGGATGGAGAAAGCTCTGCCGATGCCCTGAACTCTGAAATTATAACCGGTTCAGAAACGGTTTTAAAACAGATTGAAGATATTAAAAAGAATAAAAATATCAAAGCTGTGGTTGTGAGAGTAAATTCTCCGGGTGGAAGCTATAATGCATCTAATGATATCTGGCATGCTCTTGAAAAATTAAAAGAAGAGAAAAAAATTCCCGTTATTGTTTCAATGGGAGATTATGCTGCATCGGGCGGATATTTTGTGGCTTTGGCCGGAAACAAAATTATTGCTGAACCAACAACGATTACAGGTTCAATCGGAGTGTTGGGCGGAAAGTTTGTTTTGGAAAACTTGTGGAAGAAATTGGATGTTAATTGGCAGAGAATGAATTTTGGTAAAAATGCCGGAATTTTGAGCTCAAACACGCAATTTTCTGAAAGCGAAAAACATATATTTAACAAATCGTTAGATATGGTTTATTCAGATTTTACTTCAAAAGTTGCAAAAGCCAGAAATATCTCAGAAGCAGACATGGATAAATTGGCTCGCGGTAGAGTTTGGCTTGGCGAACAAGCGTTGGAAAATCATTTGATTGATGCAATTGGCGGAATTGAAGTTGCTTTAACAACAGCTCAGGCGGAAGCAAAATTAAAGCCAAATGAAAAAATCAGAATAGAATTTTATCCTAAGGAGAAAACCTTACAGGAAAAAATTCAACAATTATTGCAAAATGGTCCGGCTGTTCAGGCTTTGCCTTTTGCAAGCTCTTGGCATAAAGAAATGGAGCAATTTAATTTGCTTAATCGCTTAAAATACAATGCTATTTTACCACCGATGCAAATTGATATGTAAAGTCAAGTTTTTTATTGCAAAATTCAAGAATTGTTCTATTTTTGTATAAGTTTAAAGTAGAGGATAAAAATATGGCCATAGATAGAGAAACTGTCAGACGAATTGCATTCCTTTCTCGTCTGAAAATTGAAGATGATAAAATTGAAGACACTGAAGATGAATTTAATAAAATCTTGAACTGGGTAGAACAGTTAAGCGAAGTAAATACCGACGGTGTGGAACCTTTGGTTTCTGTTAATGATACAAACTTGACCTTGCGACAAGATGAGGTAACCGAAGGTAATCAATCAGCTGCTGTTTTGAAAAATGCACCGCAAGCTCAATACGGCTATTTCACCGTTCCGAAAGTTGTTGAATAATATTAATAAAGGTTCAAGAAAATGACAAAATTAACCGAACTGACAATTGCTCAGGCAAGAGATGCCTTGAAGAAAAAAGAATTTAGCGCTGTTGAACTTACAAAAGCTTATATTGATGAAATGAACGACAAGCGCAAATATAATGCTTATGTGTTGGAAACGCCTGATGTGGCTTTGGCTCAAGCTCAAAAATCTGATGAAAAATATGCTAACGGTACTGATGGTGCATTAGAAGGTATTCCTTTGGGAATCAAAGATTTATATTGCACTAAAGATATTCGTACTACCGCTTGTTCTCATATCTTGGACGGTTTTGAGCCCCAATATGAGTCTACCGTAACAGCAAAACTTTTGAATGCAGGCGCCAGCTTTTTAGGTAAGCTGAATATGGATGAATTTGCCATGGGTGGTAGTAACGAAACCAGTTATTATGGTCCGGCCGTTAACCCTTGGAGCAAAGATGTTCCGCTTGTTGCCGGAGGTTCTTCCGGTGGTTCGGCTGCAGCCGTTGCCGCAAATATGTGTGCTGCCGCCACAGGTACCGATACCGGTGGTTCTATCCGTCAACCGTCTGCTTTTTGCGGCATTACAGGTATTAAACCGACATATGGTCGTTGCTCTCGTTATGGTATTATTGCTTTTGCATCTTCATTGGACCAAGCTGGTCCGATGTGTAAAGATGTGCGTGACTGCGCTATTATGTTGAACGTTATGTCCGGTTATGATGCCAAAGATTCAACTTCTGCCAAAGTAGAAGTTCCAAACTTTGAAGCTTTCTTAAACCAAGATATTAAAGGTTTGAAAATTGGTATTCCGGCTGAATATCGTCCCGATGGTTTGAATGCCGAAATTTCTGCACTTTGGGATAAAGGTATTGAAATGCTTAAAGCCAGAGGTGCTGAAATTGTAAACATTTCTTTGCCGCACACTAAATATGCTTTGCCGACATATTACATTATTGCTCCGGCTGAAGCATCTTCCAACTTGGCACGCTATGACGGCTTGCGCTATGGTTTGCGTGTGAACGGTGAACACCTTGATAATATGTATATTAACAGCCGTACCGAAGGTTTTGGCAAAGAAGTTAAACGTCGTATCATGATTGGTACATATGTTCTTTCTGCCGGATATTATGACGCATATTATCTCAAAGCACAAAAAGTTCGTCGTTTGATCCGTCAAGACTTTATCAATGCTTTTGAAAAATGCGACATTATTTTAACACCGACTTCTCCGGTTACCGCATTTCCGATTGGTGATAAATCTATGCAGGAAAACCCGATTAATATGTGGCTCAATGACGTATTTACCGTTTCTGTCAACTTGGCTGGCTTACCGGCTATGAGCTTGCCGATGGGGCTTTCTCATGATGGTTTGCCTTTAGGTTTGCAACTCATTGGTAAAGCTTTTGATGAAGGAACAATCTTCAAAACCGCCAGCGCTTTGGAACAAGATGCCGCTTTTAGAAAAGGAATGAAATAATGACAGGTTTGATTATTGAAGGAAAAACCGCTTCTTGGGAAGTAATCTGCGGATTGGAAATTCACTGTCAGATTATTTCAAAATCTAAAATGTTTTCAGGTGCTTCCACCCATTATGGTTCTGATGCCAACGAAAACGTTGCTTTTGTTGATGCCGGTATGCCCGGAATGTTGCCAACCTTGAATGAACGTTGTGTTTATCAGGCTGTTAAAACCGGTTTGGGCTTGAATGCAAAAATCAACAAATATTCTGAATTTGCTCGCAAAAACTATTTTTATGCCGATTTGCCGCAAGGTTACCAAATTAGCCAGTTCAAATATCCGATTGTGGGTGAGGGTCATGTAACCATTGATTTAAGCGATGGCACAAGCAAAGATATTGGTATTGAGCGTTTACATATTGAGCAAGATGCCGGAAAATCCATTCACGATATGGCTCCAGATAAAAGTTTTATCGATTTGAACCGCGCCGGAGTAGGCTTGATGGAAATTGTAACCAAACCGGATTTCCGTTCTCCGGAAGAAGCAGGTGCATTCTTGCGCAAATTGCGTTCTATTGTTCGTTATCTTGGTACTTGCGATGGTAACATGGATGAAGGTTCAATGCGTTGTGATGTGAACGTATCTGTCCGTAAAGTTGGCGAAGAGGGGTATCGTACCCGTTGCGAAATGAAGAACGTTAACTCTGTTAAGTTTGTGATGCAAGCCATTGAAAATGAAGCAAAACGTCACGTCGAAGTTTATGAAAACGGTGGTAATATTGAGCAAGAAACGCGTCAGTTTGATCCATCTACCGGTTTGACTAAAGTTATGCGTAAAAAAGAATTTGCTCATGACTATCGTTATTTTCCGGAGCCGGATTTGTTGCCTTTGGTTTTGGATGATGACTACATCGCCAAAGTTAAGGCAGATATGGTTGAGCTTCCTGATGCCAAACGTGCCCGCTTTGTAAAAGAGCTTGGCTTAACCGCATATGATGCTTCTGTTATCTGCGAAAACAAAGAAACTGCAGATTTCTTTGAAAGAGCAGCTCAAGGCCATGACGCTAAAAAGGTTGCCAACTGGTTGATGGGTGATTTCTTTGCAATGCTTAATGAAAAGAAAGTAGAACTTAAAGATTCTCCCGTAAGTGCCGAAAATCTCGGAAAACTTGTTGAACTTATTACTTCTAATGTAATTAACGGAAAAACAGCTAAAGATGTTTTTGCTATCATGGCAGAAACCGGTGGTGATCCTGAAAAAATCGTTGAAGAAAAAGGGTTGAAACAAGTTACCGATATGGGTGCTATTGAAGCAATTGTTGATGAAGTGATTGCTTCAGCTCCTGATAATGTGGCTGCTTACAAAGCCGGAAAGAATAACCTTTTGGGTTGGTTTGTCGGACAAGTGATGAAAAAATCACAAGGCAAAGCTAACCCTGCAATTGTTAATAAAATGATTGCCGAAAAATTGAATTAATATAACGGGGCGGATTTCCGCCCCTTATTAAACTTTGAGATTTTTGATGGAATTTTTAGACTTTTTGCAAAATTATCAAGCTTTTGACGAGGAAGAAGAGGCTGAACGTCAGGAAATAATCCAATTTATTAATGCATTTGGAGATAAAGCTTTTGACCGAGATAATTTGGTTGGGCATTTTTCGGCATCTGCTTGGATTGTAAACAAAGAGCATACTAAAGTTTTGATGATTTATCATAATATGTTTAATACTTGGGCTTGGGTTGGCGGTCATGCCGACGGGGATAAAGATTTGCTTCACGTTGCTCTTAAAGAAACAGAAGAAGAAACGGGCTTAGCAAATGTTAAACCTTTATTTGATACACCGATTGATGTGAATATGTTGGTGGTGCATAATCACTACAAAAGAGGAAAATTTGTGCCAAGACATCTTCATCCTAATATCGTCTATCTGCTGGAAGCTGATGAAAATGCTCCTGTTCGTAAAAAAGAAGATGAAAACTCAGGTGTGAAATGGATTGCATTTGATGAAATTAATGATTATGTATCAAACGAATATACAAAAGTTTATTATGACCGCATTATCAAAAAAATGAAAAGGAATAAATGGTAAAATGACTAATGTTTTTATTGAAGGACTTCTCGCATCGCTTATTGCCGGAGTAGTTACCGGTATTGGCGGTTTTATGATTTTTTTGAAAAAAAAATATAGCCAAAACGATATTAACTTTATGCTTAACTTGGCTGCAGGAGTTATGTTGGCTGCATCTTTCTTTGCACTTCTTGTTCCTTCTATGGGAAAAATTTTGCAATTTGATCCGGATATTCATATTGCGGCATTATGGTATAGCTTGGCTGTGTTTGCCGGTGTGGCTTTGGTGTGGATACTTAATGCCTTGTTGCCTCATGAACATAATCATATGGGCTCACATGGTCCCCATATCAGCTTGAAAAAAGCGTGGCTCTTTATTATTGCCATCACTCTTCACAAACTCCCCGAAGGATTGGCTGTCGGCGTGGCTTTTAGTGCGGAAGATTTTATAAATCCATTGAGCTTGGTTATTGGTATTGCTCTTCATAATATTCCGGAAGGTTTGACTATTGCCATTTCTTTGGTTGGTGCTAATGTTTCCAGATTAAAGGCTGCACTGACTGCTTTGCTTATTGGAATGGTTCAGCCAATTGGTGCGATTGTTGGGCTTCTTACCATGGATATCAGCGATAAAATTGTTCCTCTTGGTATGGCTATGGCCGGCGGCACACTGTTGTTTGTGGTTATTAATGAAATTTTGCCGGAAACTTACGGATTTAAACGCACAACAAAATCTGCTTTTGCCGTATTTTTTGGTTTTATCTTTATGACTTATCTTTCTATGGTCTTAGATTGATAAAAAATGTTTATTTTTTAATTTTTATGTTGACGAGTGGCAAAACATAATATAAATATATCTGCGTACCACGATGGAGAGTTGGCAGAGTGGTAATGCAGCGGATTGCTAATCCGTCATCGGGAATACCGATGCACAGGTTCGAGTCCTGTACTCTCCGCCACTAAGAAGCACCGTTAAGGTGCTTTTTTTATGTCATCTTTTTTTGGGGAAGAACAGATGAAAAATTCAACCGGTTTGTTATTGACTTGCGCATTTTGTTTATGTTGTTTTTCCGGATTTACTTACGCAAAGAAAAATACGGAACAACAATTTTCTTTTAATGATGTTATTCTAAAAGCTAAAGAAATTTCATCTCATCCATACAGAGATAACAGAGCTGTTTTACCGGCTGTATTGGCAAATATGCGTTATGAAGAATATAGCAAAATCCATTTTCTTCCCGAAAAAGCCCTTTGGCATGAAGATGAACTTCCCTTTGAGGCGCAATTTTATCATTTAGGCGGATTGTTTCAAAATCCGGTGATTATTAACGAAATTAACGACGGTAAAGTTAGTGAAATTGTGTATGATTTTCATAATTTTAATTTTGGTGAAAATCAGCTTCCGTTTGAAAATATTGATCAACACATTGGTTATGCCGGTTTTAGATTGCAGTATCCATTGAATACTGATTTTTATGATGAATTGATTTCTTTTTTGGGCGCAAGTTATTTTCGTTCTATGGCTAAAGGTCAACGTTATGGACTTTCGGCTCGTGGTTTGGGAATTAATACGGCAGAAAAATCTCCAGAAGAATTCCCGCTGTTTAAGGAGTTTTGGTTAACTCGTCCGGATGATGATGACGTTAAGGTTTATGCTTTGTTAGATAGCCCAAGCATTGCCGGTGCATATAATTTTAATATTGTTCCGGGTAAAGAAACAATTATAGATGTTGAGGCTGTGCTTTTTCCTCGTGTGAATATCAGCAAACTTGAGATAGCACCTTTGACCTCAATGTTCTTGTACGGAGAAAACACAAAAATCCGTTTTGATGATTATCGTCCTGAAGTTCATGACAGCGACGGTTTGCTTGTGGTTAACGGAAACGGTGAAAAAATATGGCGTCCGTTGGATAATTCTGAACACCTGCGCTTAAGCTCTTTTGTAGATAATAATCCTAAAGGATTTGGTTTGATGCAACGAGATAGAAACCCACGTCATTATCTTGATCCAGAAGCTGCTTATGATTTGCGTCCAAGCTTGTGGATTGAGCCTTTAGAAAATTGGGGCAGGGGTAAAGTTCAGTTGGCTGAGCTTCCTTCCATTGATGAAACAAATGATAATGTTGTGGCTTATTGGGTGCCGGATATGCCGATTGAAGCCCAAAAAGAATATCATTTTAAATATCGTATGCATTGGGTAAATGAAGCTCCGGTTATGACAGATTTGGCAAAAGTTTATGCCACATATAACGGTATGGGCGGAGATGGTTTGGCCGGAGAATATTTGCGCCATAAACGTAAATATGTGATTGATTTTGTTGATTTTGATATTGAAAACTTAAAACAAGAAATTGAAAATGGTAATATTTGGGCGGACATTTCAAATCAGGCCGGAACCATTACAAATGTAAAATTAATGTACACACCGGATATTAATGGAGCAACGCTGTATTTTGATTTTGAGCCAAATAAAGAAATTATAGAACTTAGAGTGTTGCTCAGAGATAAAGCTCATGATAATCGTCCGATTTCTGAGATTTGGAGCTATCAATGGTGGAAATAAAATAATACTTGTTTTCTCAAATTTTTTGTATTATCTTCCTTTGCATATTTTCTATTATTAAATCTTATGCATATGGAAAAGAAAGATTATTCTGAGAAGATGAAAAAGCTGTTGCGCACTTGGGGCGTTCTTGCTGTTGTTATGCTTTTTTGCGGTATTGTAATTAAAGAAATAAGCAAAGCTTTCTTAGCTACATTTGCCGTTTTTTTTGTTTTTGCCGGTATTGCAATTCTTTTAGGTTGGGATCGTTTTGTATCTTACGGTGATACAGAAATCCATAGCTCACCGACAAGAAATGACTTTGAAGAGTTTGATGATCTAGATTAACTAAAAAAAAGAGCACTTAAAAAAGTGCTCTTTTTTTATTGAATTTTTTGCTTTAAGAAGCCTTCAATATCTTTTTGATTTTCCCATTTTATTTCGATTTCAAGTGTGTTGAAATTTTTTTGCAGATTTTGCGGAATTTTTACAAAATCTTTGCTTGTTGTATAAAGCTTTGCATCTGACTTTTTAGCTTTTAAAATTAAATCTAGAAGCTCTTTTTCTTGATATTGATGATGGTCTGGAAAATCAATTGTCTCAATAATTTCAAAACCACATTCTTTTAGGGAGTTATAGAATTTTTCGGGACGACCGATTCCTGCAAAAGCTATAACTTTTTTATCTGTGTTATCAGGAATTTTGGGAACAACTTTGCCTTTGAATATTGGTTTATTGGTAATTTGCTTTGATAAACCGACCTTGTCTTCTCCCAAAATTATGATGGCTTGTGCTCTTTTTAATCCTTCTGATAAGGACTCTCTCATAGGGCCTGCCGGAATGCCAAAACCGTTACCACATCCGAATTCTCCGTCAAAAACCAAAAAAGATATATCTTTTTTTAAGCTTTGATTTTGAAAACCATCATCCATAATAATGATGTCTGCTCCGTTTTCGATGGCTTTTTTTGCAGCCTCAAAACGGTTTGGATTAACAACAATCGGCGCCTCATATGACAAAAGGAGCGGTTCATCACCGACTTCTTGTGGTGTGTGGATTTTATTGTTAACCAAAACACCGTGAAGTTTCCCGCCATAGCCTCTTGAAACAAAAAACGGATTGTATCCCATTTTTTTTAACATATGGGCAATGCTGATTGAAGTAGGGGTTTTTCCACTTCCTCCGGCAGTAACATTTCCAATACAAATGACCTTTTTTTCAACAGATTTTGGGGTTTTGGTCTTTATGTTTAGATAACTGGCTAAAAGATACAACTTTCCCATCGGATAAAGAAGGAGAGATAAAATATTCTTATTTTTCCAATGAGTAGGCGTTTTCATCTTAGAGATATTCCTTTATTACCTTAACAATACCGTCCAAAACTTGAGCTTCACTTTGAGCCCAGAGATAAGCTTTTTCTTGCTTGTCTTTAAGCTCATTTGCATTTTGGAGCAAAGAAACAACCTTTTGAGTTAATTCTTTGGCATCTTTAACTTGAGTAATGGCCTGAGCTTCTGTGGCGCGTTCAGTTGCTTCCGTAAAGTTTTGGGTGTTTGGACCAACAAAAACAGCATCATGGAAACGACATGGCTCAATGAAGTTTTGACCACCATGCGGAATTAATGAACCACCAATGAAAATAATTGGAGCAATATCATACCAGATACCAACTTCACCAATTGTATCGGCAATATAAACATCTGTTTTTGCTTCAATCGGTTCATTTTTGCTTCTAAGAGCCGTGCTTAATCCTAATTTTGAGAGTTGCTCTTGGATGGTAACACCTCTTTGAGGGTGTCTTGGAGCAATTAATGTAAAAAGATTAGGAATTTGCTTTTTCATTTCAGCAATATATTGGCCGATTTGTTCCTCTTCATTATTGTGGGTTGAAATGACACCCCAGAGTGGTCTATTACCAATTTGATTTACAATATTTTGTTTTTTGTCAGCATCAACAGGCGGATTAAATCCGGCATATTTTAAGTTTCCTAAATATTGAGCATCTTTTGCACCGATAGCGTTAAGACGTCTGGTATCTTCTTTAGATTGACCTAAACACAAATCAAAGCAATCTAACATCTCTTTGCTGAAAAATTTGAACATTTTCCAATGTTTGAACGCTTTGTCTGCAATTCTACCGTTTACCAAAACCAAAGGAATTTTGTTTTTATGAATTTCAGAAATCAAAGAAGGCCAGAGTTCAGCTTCAAACCACAAAGCTAAATCAGGTTGCCAATGCTGAATAAAGTTTTTTACAAATTTTGGATTGTCAATCGGAATATATTGGTGAAATGCTCTTTCAGGCAATCTTTTAGACATTACATCTGCAGATGTAACGGTTCCGCTTGTGACCATGACATGAATGTTTTTATCTTCTTTTAAGATTTTATCAATTAAGGGAAGCATGGATATTGTTTCACCAACTGAAGCACCGTGCATCCAAATTAATTTTCCTTCCGGGCGAGGAAGTTTGGGTTGACCTAATCTTTCATTTAATCTGTTAGGATCTTCTTTGCCGATTTTTATTCTTTTTTTAATATAAGGATGTATAAAAACAGGATATGAAACTTGGATAAGGGCTTTATAAATATCAATTAGCATTGTTTTCTTCCTTTTTTGGTTTCTTTGTTGTCATAATCGGGCAAAATAGGGTCTAAGCCCATTTCTTTGTCAGCTAAAAAGCTTTCATTATTTAAAAGATTTTCAATATCTTGGCGATATTGTTCAAACTCTTTTTCTGAAAGGTCTTGCGGTACATATACCGGTTTTGTAAAACGGCAAACACCTTCATTGAAAGGATAGGGAATCATCATCTTGTCCCATGATTTTTTTGCAAATTTGCATTTTTTAACGCTGTATGTAATACCGATAATCGGTGCACCGGTTTTTTGTGCATAATAAATCGGACTTTCCGTCATAATCATACGAGGACCTCTCGGACCATCGGGAATAATGCAGATGGAAACGTTTTTCTTGAGGCTGTTCATTAATGCACAAGCAGCTTTGGCGGCGTTTTTGTTGCTTGAACCTCCGATTGTTCCTAAACCATATTTTTGTAAAATGCCGGCAATTAATCTACCGTCTTTGTGTAAAGAGACCAGCGCGTTAAGAGGAAATCTATAATCTCTGAACGCTGAATACATCAGAGCTCTTCCGTGCCATCCGACAAGAATGAAACTTTGATTGCTTTCCCATAAATTGATAATGTTTTCTCTGCCAATAATGTTCCATCTGGTTGTTTTATATACAAATTTTGTATACATAAAGGCAAGAAAGCTTATTATATTACAAGCTGTCTCGGTTTGATATAGCTTTTTCCATAATTTTTTTAATGTGCTTTTAATGTTCATTTGCTTAAAGTATCTGTAATGGATATTCCGATTTTATCATTGTCGGTTATAACGACTTCGCCGTGCCCGATTAATACATCATTGGCATAAATATCTACACAATCATCTATGTTTCTGTCAAGCTCAACAACGGCACCGCGACCAAGTTTTAGTAATTGATTTACCCTTAAGTTGGCAGATCCGAGTGTTACGGATAATGTTACTGATATTTCATCGCCGATTTCGTTATTTTTTATTTCATTCATAAAAAAGTCTCCGTCTAAAATATCTTTATATATTAAACATTATTTTTTTTTAGTAAATCTAAATTACCCGCTTATTCAATGATTTTTTTCTTTATCCTTGTGGATTAAAAGGGCTTAAACCTTGCTCAAATTTTATTATTGTGGCACTAATCTGTTTAAGAAGTGTTATTAGAATATTATCAGGAGAAAGTTCAATATGGTCAAAAATAAAATTAAAAGTCCTGTTTTGCCATTGAGAGATATTGTTGTTTACCCTAAAATGATTGTGCCGTTGTTTGTCGGACGTGAAAAGTCTATCAAGGCTTTGCAGTCTGTGGCTGACGATGATGGAAATATTATTCTTTTAACACAAAAAGAACCCAGTATTGAAGATCCTCAACCCGATGATGTGTACCATATCGGAACTTTAGGTACTATTGTTCAAATGTTACGTTTGCCTGACGGAACAGTCAAAGTTTTGATTGAGGGTATGGAAAGAGTTAAAATCAGCAAGTTTGTTAAGAAAAAAGATTTTCTTTTTGCCGAAGCTGAGATTATTCCCGAAGAAAGTGAAAAAAATGACTTGAAGTTGGAGGCTTTGGCTCGCGCTGTATTATCTCAATTTGAAGAATACGTGAAGTTGTCTAAAAAAACGCCACCAGAGGTTTTGGTTTCTGTTAATCAATTAACAGATTATGCTAAAATGGCAGATACCATTGCTGCTCACTTGACCTTGAAAATAGAGGAAAAACAAGCTCTATTGGAAGGCAAAACACTTGCTGACAGATTTGAAAAAATCTTGGAATTTATGAATTCTGAATTAACCGTTTTGGAAGTGGAAAGCAAAATTAAAGCTCGTGTTAAAAAGCAAATGGAAAAAAGCCAAAAAGAATATTATTTGAACGAGCAAATGAAAGCCATTCAAAAAGAGCTTGGCGACAATGATGAAAACAATGAAATCAGTGAATATTTAAAGAAGATTGAAAAAGTTAAGCTTTCTAAAGAAGCTAAAGAAAAAGCTTTATCTGAAGTTAAAAAATTAAAATCCATGAGCTCAATGTCCAGTGAAGCAACCGTGGTTAGAAATTATTTGGATTGGTTGTTGGATATTCCTTGGAAAAAACGTTCTAAAGTCAATAAAGACCTTAATAAGGCAATTGAGATTTTAGATAAAGACCATTACGGTTTGGAAAAAGTTAAAGAAAGAATTATTGAATATTTAGCCGTTCTTTCCAGAGCAGATAAGGTTAAAGGACCAATCCTTTGTTTGGTTGGACCTCCGGGTGTTGGTAAAACTTCTTTGGGCAAATCTATTGCCAGAGCAACGGGAAGAAGCTTTATCAGAACGTCTTTGGGCGGTATGCGCGATGAGGCCGAAATCAGAGGTCACCGCAGAACTTATATCGGTTCTATGCCAGGTAAAATTATTAAAGGTATGAAAAAAGCTGCAACCTCTAATCCTTTGTTTTTGCTTGATGAAATAGACAAGCTTGGAAGCGATTATAAAGGTGATCCGGCTTCTGCGTTGTTAGAGGTTTTGGATCCGGAGCAAAATTGCGCCTTTAATGACCATTATCTGGAAGTGGACTATGATTTGTCTGACGTGATGTTTGTGACAACGGCAAACTCTTTGGATATGCCACGTCCTTTGTTGGACAGAATGGAAATTATTCGTCTTTCCGGTTATACAGAAGATGAAAAGGTTGAAATTGCTAAAAGACATCTTATTCCTAAAATCTTTAATGAAAATATGATTAAGGAAAAAGAGTTGGAAATTTCAGAAGATGCCGTTCGTTACATTATCCGTTATTATACCAGAGAAGCCGGTGTGCGTAATTTGGAACGTGAGTTAGCTTCTTTGGCAAGAAAAGCCGTAAAAGAGATTTTGCTGGCTCAAGGCAAAACAAAATCTATTAAGATAACCGAAAAGAATGTAGAAAAATATTTAGGCGTTATTAAATATAGATTTGGTGAAGCTGAAAATCAGGATCATATCGGTGTTACAACCGGTTTGGCTTGGACAGAGGTCGGTGGTGATATCTTATTTATTGAAGCCGTGGATATGCCTGGAAAAGGTAAGGTGATGGAAACAGGTAAGCTCGGTGAGGTTATGAAAGAATCTATCGATACGGCTTATTCTGTTGTGCGTTCTCATTCTAAAGATTTGGGAATCGATCCTGAAATCTTTGAAAAAACAGATTTGCATATTCACGTTCCTGAAGGAGCAACTCCAAAAGATGGACCTTCTGCCGGTATTGCCATGTATACAACAATGGTTTCTGTCTTTACCAAAACACCGGTTAAAAAAGATGTGGCCATGACAGGCGAAATTACTTTGCAGGGTAGGGTTCTTCCTATCGGTGGTTTGAAAGAAAAACTTCTTGCTGCTTTGCGAGGAGGAATCAAAACCGTCATTATCCCTAAAGATAATGAAAAAGATTTGGCTGAAATTCCGGATAATGTAAAATCTGAAATGAAAATTATTCCGGTTTCCGATGTCGAAGAAGTTTTGAAAATTGCTTTGGCAAAAAAGAAAAAATAGTGCAAATCTTATAAGAATAAAAAGAGCATCTAAAAGGTGCTCTTTTTTTGTATGTGGAATCTTCATTAAGAGAAACTTATCTTAATCTTATAAATTTACTTAAATTTTTTTGATTTAACAGAATCGCATTTTATAAAGAATCTCATAACATTTTGTGGATAAATCAGCCTGTAAACCGCAGAAATCTGGGGATAAGTCATATTTTTTGGCTTTTTTCAAAAAAAATCTGATTTTTTCTTGTTCAAAGTGTTTATTTTGTTTGACTTCGCAAGAAAATGACGCTTAAATTTCCTTGTGAAGCCGATTAGGCTTTAACACTGGTTTATAACTTATATTTAGAGGGAGTCCTCACCGTGAATAAAAATGAACTTATTTCCAGCATCGCTGAAGAAACTGGTTTGACAAAAACTGATTGCTCTAAAGCTGTTGATGCTTTTATCGCTTCTGTTACTAATGCTTTGAAATCTGGTGACGAAGTTCGCTTGGTTGGTTTTGGTACATTTGCTGTTACCAAACGTTCTGCTACGACTGGTCGTAACCCACGTACTGGCGCAGAAATCAAAATTCCTGCTCGCAAACAAGCAAAATTCAAAGCAGGTAAAGCTTTGCAAGACTCTGTTAACTAATATAAGTAAAATGACCGCTTTGGCGGTCATTTTCGTAGAAAACAGATTTAAAGAGTTCTTCGGATCTCCTTTTTTTTGTATGTGAAATGAAAATTTTTTTATATCTATCTTTTTGAAAAAAAATCATTTTATAAAAAAAATAAAAAAAATTAAAAAAAATGCTTGATTTATTTTTTTCATTCATATATATATGTCTTTGTCAACGGGACGGGCGCTTAGCTCAGCTGGAAGAGCATCTCGTTTACACCGAGAGGGTCGGGAGTTCGAACCTCTCAGCGCCCACCAATTCAGAGCCTTAGGTTTTAATCCTAAGGCTTTTTTTTATATCCATAAAGGTTCGAACTCCCTCGGGAGTTCTTCTGGCTCGTAAGCTCAAGCTTTTAGCTTTCGCTAACTCGCTGCGGTCACTTGTTTTGTAAATTTCGCAAAGCAAAGTTCATACTTTGCATGCTCAATTTAAAAAGCTTAGTCGTATAATTTTATTTAAATTAAGATGTTTTTTATAAATATTTATTGTCATATTTAACAAAATTTTACTTTTTTTTGTTATTTTTCTATATAAATTAATTTTTTGATATAGAGAGTGTGAAAATATGGATTTTTTTAGTAGTAATCGTTTCCAAGATAAACCAGAAAATGGAAAAGATAACGTTTCTCAATCTTCAGCAGGGCAAACTCAGCGTGATGAAAATAGTCTTGTGATGATTAGACAACGTAAGATTTTGGGTGCCCCAGGTGGTGTTAATGTTCCTCCTACGACGCCCAGAGTCTCTCATGAAATGTTACAACAGAAAGCTTTAATTCAACCTTGTAAAATATCAGACCCAAACGTTGAAGTCGTAGGTACGATGAATGAGGTTAAATTTTCAGATGTCTATGTCACTCCTGATAAAAGATGTTTTATATGGGGAGAGAAGAGTAACTGTGGTTTGAAATGCGTTTCTTTTGCTGATTTTGATGAGTTTTTTGCAGAATTAGAAAAAGCATATGATGGCGTAAGAAGCTATTTGTTGAAATATAAAGGCAGAAACTATCGTGTCGAAAGAACAATAGCTCTTGAAGGTCCTCAATATTGCGCTCGTAAAATGCCGATAGAACTTCCTGATTTGAAAAAATTAAATTTTCCAAGCGGTTTGTTAAGTCATTTGTTCTCTCTAGCTAATGCCACCGGTTTGATTTTGTTGGCTGGTGCAACAGGGTCAGGAAAAAGTACGACTATTGCAGCTTTGCTTAAAGAGTTTTTGGAAAGAAACGGCGGATATGCTTATACAATTGAAGATCCGATTGAAATGCCTCTTGATGGAATTTATCAAACAAAAACCGGAGAACTTGGTCTATGTAAACAAACAACACCGCCTGATGGTTCTTGGGAAGAGGGTATTAAGTCTGCTTTGCGTTCAAAACCCAGATATATTTATTTAGGTGAGATTCGATCTCCTGATGTGGCTAGTGAAGCTTTGCGTGCTGCAACTTCAGGTCACTTGGTGTTGTCTACGATTCACGCTAATAACGTTAGTGATGCTATTAACTCTTTGGTTAAATATGCAGCATCAAGCGGTATTTCTGAAGAAATGGCTTATGAATTAGTGGCCAATGGTTTCTTAGGATGTATTCACCAAGTGTTAACAGGAGCTCCCAAAAGAGCTATTTTAACTTATTTATTTGCTAATCCAGATATTAATGCGGGTTGTCCAGTTCGAGGAATGTTTAGAAGTGGAAAATTAAACGTTTCTACATTAATGGATCAACAAAAGGTTAAGTTAGAGCGTAACTTGCCGATATTTAGCAGAATTTAAGCTTAAAGTTCTTTGCTTGACAACGCAAGCCTCCTGCAATAGCTTATAGGCAAGTTAACTATAAGGAAAATTTTAATGGAAAAAGAACTTTTAGCACCTGCCGGTGATATAGAAGCCGGTTATGCTGCGCTTTATTACGGAGCCGATGCCGTTTATTTAGGGTTAAAAAATTTTTCAGCTCGCGCTACGGCAGCTAATTTTGATGAACAGCAACTCAATGAGTTTGTGGCTTTTGCGCATTACCTCAATCGTAAGGTTTATGTGGCAATTAATACTTTGGTGCAAGAGCACGAAATGCCACAGCTCATTCAAACTTTGGATTTGTGTTCAAAATATCATGTCGATGCCATTATTATTCAAGATTTGGGAGTGGCTCGTATTATCCATGAACAGTATCCTGAACTTGAAATGCATGCCAGTACGCAAATGGCTGTGCATAATAAGGAAGGTGCTTTAGCTTTGCAAAAAATTGGTTTTACGCGTGTGGTTTTGGCGCGTGAACTACATTTGTCCGAAATTAAAGAAATTGCCTCTATTCCTAACTTAGAAACAGAAGCGTTTATTCATGGGGCTCTATGCTATTCTTACAGTGGGCTTTGCCTGTTTTCTTCTTTTGAAACCGGAAAAAGTGCCAACAGAGGAAAATGCTTATATCCTTGTCGCGCTTCTTTTGAAGGAGAAGCCGGTAAAAAACACTATTTTTCAATGAAAGATATGGCCCTCCAAGAAAAAATATTAGATATGCCTGTAACTTCTCTTAAAATTGAAGGCCGCAAAAAGACCGCGCTTTATGTGGCTGCCGTTACCGATTATTATCGTCGGATTTTGGATGGAAAGGGCGCTGATAGCATTAGAGAAGAGCATATTAAGCAGATTTTCTCTCGTCCGTGGACAGATTTTCATTTCAAAGGCAAAAATAAGAATGTTATTGACCGAGATTTTGTCGGACACCGCGGTCTTCTTATCGGTAAAATTGAAAAAATTGCTAAAAATAAGCTCTTTTTCAAAACGAATCATAAAATTGCCCGTTATGACGGAATCCAGATTGATGTGAGCGGAGATGAAAAGCCCTTTGGTTTTTCTTTGCAGTTTTTGAAAGTTAATGGCAAAAATGTTTATGAAGCCGAGAAAAATACAATCGTAGAGATTTCTTTGCCACCAAAAACGCCAGAACTTTCTTTGGGTGAAAATATTTATTTGGCATCATCAAGCGAAGTGAAGGGGGCTTATCCTTATACCAAACCCAAACCGAAAGAATTTATGCGTCGTGATGAGGTCAATGTTGAGGTTAAAGTCAGCCCGACAGAAATTACCGCAACGGCAAACGGAATAATTGCCAAGGTCAGCGGCGAGTTTACACCGGCGCAGAATCCAGACAAAGTAAAATCAGCGATTGAAACGGCTTTTGGTAAAACCGGGGATACGAATTTTACGCTTGGTGCAATTAATATTGATAACCCAAACAATCTGTTTGCGCCGGCATCACTCTTAAATGAATTGCGTCGTGATTTATATGCGCAAATCAAAATTGAAGATAAGCATGGCTTAATACCTGAAATTTCTGTACTGAGAGCAGAACAATCTCCACAATGGGTTATTAAGACAGATAATCTTTCCAATCTTTCATTAATCAATTTAGATGAAGTTGCTGAAGTTATTTGGCTGATTTCTCCAAGCTCAAAAGCAGAAGAATTGAAAACTTTGCCAAAAAACAAAGTTCGTATTGCTTTGCCAGCCGTTTGCCGCAAGCCGCAACTTTATGCTAAACTGATTAACGAACTTTTAGCTCAAGGTTATAAAAAATGGGAAATCGGGCATTATTGGGGCTTGTCTGTTTTGCCCGAGAACGGCATAGACATTTCTTTTGACGCGTCAATTTATACTCTCAACACACAAGCCATAGAACAAGCTAAAGAAATGAATGCAACGCGCATTACCTTGGCTTTGGAAGATGATTTATCTAATATGCAAGCTCTTGCAAATAAATCTCAATTGCCGCTTTCTATGGTTGTGTATCAAGACAGTCCTCTGTTTACCAGTGCCGACTGCATTCGTTCCAATGATTGCAAAAATTGTCCGCAAGGCGAAAAATGGCTGAACCTAAAACGTGATGGTAAATCTTATCAGGCACTTTCTAAAGATTGTCAGATTATGTTGTTTTCCGAAAATCCGTATTGTGTAGCTCAAGAAGCTAAAAATATTAAGGCAGATTTTTATCGTGTAGATTTTTGCTATAAAAAATATACATCAGATAATGTTTTGAAAATATTTGAAAAATTAACCAAATTTCAAGATATTCAGCCTTGTAATAAAGCTAATGTGGCAAGAAACGGATTAATGTAAAAAAATTTTTGAACCATATTGAAACTCTCGTCGTTATAAATATATGTAAGGGAGGTAAACAATGGAAGATATTTCAAAATTACTCAAAGAAGCAAAACCATTGTATTTTGCACGCAAGCGTCGCAACAACATTATAAAATCTGTTTGTGCCATGTTTGTCGGTGTAGTCATGCTTGGTTCTTTGTGGTCGCAACAACAAAGCGAGTTTGATATCTACGGATATTATTTTATGTTGGATGATGGCACTTTAACCTCATCTAACCTTGCGGAATATGGTTTGCCCACAGATGATTACGGACTTTTGATGGTTGGCTAAATGAAAGAGATAATTGCGGAATATGGCGGACTTATCAGGTCCATTATTAAAAAAATTACCGGTTCTTATAATGAAGATATTGAGCAGGAAGTTTACATTAAAACCTGGAAAAATATGGATAATTATCAAGAACAAGGAAAATTCTCAAGCTGGCTAAGTATCTTAACAGCCAATGTTTGCCGAGATTATTTCAAATCAAAGCAACATATTATGGATACAAAACAAGTTAGCGGAGAAGATATTTTGGATAAGGTGAAAGTCGGCGGCAGACAAGAAGAAGTGATTGATGCTAAAAAACGTCAAAAAATTATTCTTAAAGCTGTTGATGATTTGCCTAGAAAAATGCGCCAAGTGGTGATTTTGTTTGAGTTTGAAGAAAAATCTTACGAAGAAATTTCTAAAAAACTCGGACTACCGGTTGGTACAATTAAATCCAGATTGTTTAACGCCCGCAAAATTTTGTGCGAAAAACTTAAATTCTTGAAGGAGAACTAATATGAAAAAAACTTTTTTGACAATGTGTTGTGCTGCAGCTCTTTTGATGGGAGCAACAAACTCTTGGGCTCAAGAAAATGATATGCCACCACCACCGCCGCATCATCCTGAACACGCTATTGATGCTCCAAGACCACATTTACCTCCTCATGAATTGAGAAAACACAAAGGTCCGAAATTTGATAAAGAGTTCAGAAAAGAAATGTCTGATAAATTTGCTGAAAAATTGGGCTTGACCGATGAACAAAAAGCTGAAGCAGAAAAATTGCGTGAAGCAAACCGTAAAAAGATGGAACCTTTGATGAAACAAGCTGATGAGCTCCGTGAAAAAATGGATGAAATCCGTAAACAAAATATGGAAGATTTTGAAAAAATCTTAACTCCGGAACAAAAACAAAAGCTTGATGAAATGAAAGCTAAGCGCGAAGCAAAAATGAAGAAAAGAATGGAAAAACGTGCTGAAAAATGGAAAAAAGAGATGAAAAAAGAAAAGAAAGATAAAAAAGATAAAGACTAATTTTCTTTCCTTGAATTATTCATTAAGCCCCGTATGAATTATGGGGCTTTTTTTATTGAAAAGACAATTAAAGGTGCTAAACTCATAAAAAAATAAGGAGAAAAATGATGCATCTGATTGTTTTTGCGTTGGCTTTATATGCGGTAATTGCCGAATGGCGTAATTATAACTTGCGTTCACAACTCATCAAAAAATCACAAGTTATTCAAAAATATGTTAAGGATAACACGTATTGGTATGCTAATGTGTTACCGCAAGCAGACAAACTTTGCTTGATTGAAACCAAAAAAGGCGAATTCTTAGTTTCTAAGCTCAATGATAAACACTGGCTTAATGATAAAGGCGAGGTTGATTTTTCTGCTATCAAACGTTGGATGTATATAGAAGATTTGGAAAAACTTTAATGATTCTCAGAAAATTTGAAGAAAAAGATATTCCGCAAGTGTTAGAAATTTGCCGAGAAATGCGCGAGCATCATCGCAAAGTGTTGCATGGGTATTTTAAGCCTATTGATGAAGCCTATGAACTAAAATCTTTGCAAGAAACTTTAACCGATGATGATGCTTTTGCTTTGGTGGCAGAAGAGGGTAATGTGATATGTGGTTGGCTTTGTGCCGAATTTACCTCTCGTCCATATTTGGAAACTGAGAGATTTTGCCATGTTTGTGAGCTCGGGGTATTGCCTGATTTTCGTCGTCAAGGAATTGCCGAAAGTTTGATGAAAAAGCTCTTTGAAGAAGCAAAAAATCGTGGTGTTTTCGAAATTAATCTTGGTGTGTTTAATGATAACAAGATAGCATATGAATTTTATCAAAAGCTAGGATTTGAGCCGTTAGAGCAAAAGATGAAAATAAATATTTGACAAAAAATCCTTTTTACAATATCTTATTTTTGTCTAAAAATTAAAAACAAATTATTAACTCAAAAATATTTGATGTATGAAAAAGTTTATTTTATTTCGCCATGGCGAAACAGATTTGAATGCACAGAAAATTTTTCAGGGCTCAGGTGTTAATGCTGATTTGAACGAAAATGGTTGCAAACAGGCAAAAGAGCTCAAAGAAGTTTTAAAACCATACGGAATCCAAGTTGTTTATTCCAGCCCGCTTAAAAGAGCTCTAACAACGTCTAATTTGGCTTTTGATAACAGTGTGTCGATGACAGTTGACGAGGAGTTGCGTGAGGCATGTCTTGGTGAAGCTGAAGGAACACCTCAAAAGGAAGTAATTGCAAAGTATCCCGAAGTTTGGAAATGGTGGTTTACACCAAACGAACACATGGATGTTCATTATCCTGGTGGAGAAAGTAAGCAAGAAATTGGCAATCGTATCAAAAATGCGTTACTCAAAATTGCAGATAAAGAGCCGGCAGATGTGATTGGTATTTCCACTCATAGTGCTGCTATCCGTTGCTTCTTGATGCCGTTGGGACGTGAAGACAAGCCGATGAAAAATTGTGAAGTCTATGTTGTGGAGTTTGACGGCAAAGACTTCAAACTTGTGAAATAATTTTTTCTAAAATTAAGAACATCTCTGATTCTTTCAGAGATGTTTTTTTATATGTATTTGACAGAAGTGATGAGATGTTAGTTTTTAAGCCGCTTGAACAATAAAATTTGTTTTCTTAGCAATCTGTTAATTTTATAATTGTAAAAAGATAAAGATTGTATTACATTTTTTTTATATCTTAAACAACAAGAAAGGATAGAAATGAAAAAATATATTTTTGGATTTTTGGTCTTGGTGATTGCCGCTGCTTGGTATTTTTCACCATCTTTGGAAACTATTGTTAAAAAAGTTGTTAACAAATATGGTAGCGAAATTACCGGAACAGAAGTTAACTTGCAAGGTTTCAAATTGAGTTTGACCAAAGGTGAAGGTGAAATTAGCGAAATTACGGTTGCTAACCCTAAAAATTATTCAGCTCCGAATATCTTCAGCCTTGGTGATATTTTTGTAAAAGTTGATTTGAAAAGCTTGACTACAGATACAATCGTTATTGAAAAAATTGCAATTAACAAACCTGTTATTACTTATGAGATGTTGTCTTTGACACAAAACAACATTAACCAAATTCAAAAGAATATAGCAGCCAATACTGCTGCAAAATCTTCTCAAGAAGCTCAAGCTAAAGAAGAAGCTCCAAAAGACGAAGCATCTTCTAAAAAAGTTGTTATTAAAGAATTGGTTGTTGCAAACGGTGAAATCCAAGCTATTGCTAATATCAATGGTAAAAAAGACGACTTGAAAGTTAAATTACCGCAAATTGTTATGAAAAACATTGGTGATGAGAAAAAAGGTGAAAGCATTGCAACCACTATTACCAAAATCTTGAACAACATTTTGAAAACAGCTTCAAAAACAGTTGTTGAAAGCCAATTGGGCGATTTGAAATCTGTTGCTGATGAAAACTTAAATAAAGTTGTCGGCGGCGTAAAAGATCGCGTTAAAGAATTGGGAATCTTTGGTAGATAATTCTAGCAAAACTCTAAAAAAAGCCCCGCTAATTAGCGGGGTTTTTCTTTATTGATGCAATTAATTCATCAACGTATTTGGGTAAGGTTTCACCAGCTTTGCCTAAAACATGTTTATCAAAAAGATAGTTGTTTGCAGTCATATCTAGTGTGAACTCTATGGTGTCTGCACCATAATATTTGGCCGTTTGTACAAATCCGGCAGCGGGATAAACCACGCCAGATGTCCCGATAGAAATAAACAAATCGCACTTTCTTAAAAACGCTTCAACCTTATCCATACATAAAAGATTTTCACCAAAAAAGACAATATTGGGTTTCATCATGCCAGCCACTTCACATTGCGGACAAACAGTTTCTGTATCTACATCTCCCCAAGTTTCAAGCACATGACCACAATTAAGGCAAACGGCTTGGTTGATTTGTCCGTGAATATGATAAACATTTTTGTTGCCGGCCTTTTCATGAAGTGTATCTACGTTTTGTGTGACAATGTTAATCTCTGCCGGATATTCTTGTTGTAATTTGGTTAAAGCTAAATGTGCCGGATTGGGTTCTGCTTTTTGAATCTCAACTTTGAGTTCATTATAAAAATCATGCACAAAATCAGGATTGCGCTCAAAGCCTTCAATTGTGGCTACATCTTCAACCTTGTGATTATTCCAAAGTCCGTTAGAACTTCTAAATGTAGCCAAACCGGATTCTGCAGAGATGCCGGCTCCGGTTAAAATGAGAATATTTTTATAAATTCTGGTCATTATCTTTCTCCTAAGCGTATTAAAGATTATATATGTTAAAAAAACAACTTTTTTATTTTGTTATCCGCTTGAATTAGGCTAATTTAGTAAATTATGAGGAGGAAATATGGCATTTTGGAGCAATTGGTTTATTCCCAAACCGTTTAATGAAGGATATTTGCCGGAGTTAGACGGACATAAGGTTTATTTTAGAGAATTTGGCAACCCTAAAGGTGAGGTCATACTTTGTTTTCATGGCGGACCTGGGTATTGGTCAAGAGCGGAAACGGCAAAGAAATTTGATTTGAAAAAATATAGAGTGATTATGTTTGATCAAAGAGGTTGCGGAAAATCAGAACCAGCAGGCTGTATGGAATATAACACGACACAAAATAATGTTGATGATGCCGTTCGTCTTTTAGAATTTTTAGAGATTAATGACAAAGTTATTCTCTTTGGTGGTTCTTGGGGATCAACTATGGCTTTGATGTTTGCGATAACTTATCCTAAAATAGTAAAAGCCATGATTTTATCTAAAATCTTTTTAGCCAATAAGGCATCTAAAGATTGGGAACTTAAGCAAAGCGGTTTGTTTTATCCGGATATGTTGGAAGAATTAAAAGGAAATATCTCAGATAATTATTTGATTCCTGAATATTATGCTAAACAAATTAATTCTGAAAATTTGGAACAACAAACGAGTGCTGCTACAAAATATGGCTGTTGGGAGCGTGTTTTGGGTAATTTAGACCCTAAATTTGGTGACTATATTCCCGATGAAAAAGAAATTAATATGCAAAAGATATATATCAATTATGCCGCGCAAAACTTTATGTTGGAAGATGATGAGATAATTGATAATGCAAATAAAATTGATGATATTCCGACTTTGATTTTGCATAATCGGTTAGATTTTATTTGCCCGCCGATAAATGCTTATCGTTTACACAAAGCTTTGCCGATGTCAAAATTGATATTTGTTCCGGCGAAAGGGCACTCAAGCAAATTAATGGATGAAATGATGCGTGCTGAAATGAAAGAATTTTTGCAAAATTTGGAGCAAAATAATGGCTGAAAGTAAGCTCTTTTTGAAAGAAAATCCTACATTGGCTGATTTTCAACAATATGTTAAAGAGATGAAAGTAGAACGAGGGTTTAAAGTTGAGCCGATTTATGAGTGTTGTTTATTGGCTGAGGAAGTTGGCGAACTGATTTCTGCCGTGAGAAAAAACACAAAAGGTGGTAGCATCGGTAGTGGCTCTGTTGCCGGAAGCGTTAAGCTTGAATTGGCCGATGTTTTGATTTATCTTTGTTCTATTGCCAATATTCACGGCATTAGTTTAGAAGAAGCATTTAGAGAAAAAGAAGAAATTAACAAACAAAGAACGTGGAAAAGACTATGAAAAAAATTGCGATTATTGCCGCTATGAGCAGTGAAATTAACTCAATTAAAGCTTTATTGTTAAACGAGCAAGAAAAAGACGGATATATCACAGGAGTTATCGGTGATAAAGAAATCACCTTAATCCAAAGTGGTATCGGTAAGGTTTGTGCTGCGGTTAAGACGACTGAGCTGATTGATAAGTTTAAGCCAGATTGCGTAATTAACTCCGGTGTTGCCGGCGGTGTGGGTGATGATGTTAAGCAGATGGATATTGTGGTAAGCTTAAAAACTGTTTATAATGATGTTTGGTGTTTGGAGCCCAACGCTTATGGTCAGGTTCAAGACTTTCCTTTATATTTTGAAGCGGATAAAAATTTGGTTGCAAAAATAGAAGATGGCGAACATAACGGCATTACCATTCACAAAGGTCTGATTGCAAGCGGAGATAAATTTGTTGCAGGGATAGAAGAGGCCAAGAATATTCGCAAATTGTTTAATGATGCCTTGGCTGTGGATATGGAATCTTGCGCTGTAGCTCAGGTTTGTTATATGAAAAAAACACCATTTATCAGCTTGCGTATTATTAGTGATAATCCACTGAGAAGTAATGATAATCACCAGCAATATGCCGATTTTTGGGGTGAAATGGCTAATAAATCTTTTGCCGTATTGAAAAATTTACTCAACAATATCTAGGAGAAGAAATTTGCTTGATAAAAATTTGGTAGCAGAAATTTTAACCGAGGCATTGTCCTCAGGTGGCGACTATGCCGAGATTTTTGTTGAAAATACTCTGGCAAGTAACTTGTTTACATCGGAAAGAAAAATCAAAAGTTCAACATCGGGTCTGAGCTATGGTGCCGGTATTCGCATTTTTGACGGTGTGAATTTTGTTTATGCTTATACCAATTTAATGGATAGAGAAAATTTGCTAAAAACGGCAAAAAAAGCCGCTTTGGGTATAAAATCAAGCAAAAAAGATATGACTTTTGATTTAAGAGATTTAGAATTAGAGAGAAAGCACCAAATTCAAAAACCTTTTGAGAGCAAAAGCAAAAAAGAAAAAACGGACTTGATGCTCAAAATCAGCGAATATGCATTAAACGCCAGTCCGCTTATTTGCAAAGCCGATGCCACCTATACTGAAGTAACGCGTCAAACCTTACTCGCCAACTCATTAGGTGTTTGGGCGGAAGATTCCATTTCGCGCAGTCGCTTTCATTTAGCAAGCATTGCACAAGAAGATAACATAACAGAGGTTGCCGGAGACAATTTTGGTGGGTTGTATGGTTTAGAGTTATTTGAGAACAGAAACCTACAAGAATTTGCCGAAAATGTGGCCGCTGATTCCATATCTAAACTTTCGGCCGAACTTTGTCCATCCGGCAAAATGGATGTGGTGATTGGTAATGGTTTTGGTGGTGTGATTTTTCATGAGGCTTGCGGCCATGGTCTGGAAGCTGAAGGTGTTGCAAAAGATGCATCTGTATTTGCTGGAAAGCTTGGACAACAAATAGCTTCTCCTTTGGTAACGGCTTATGACGATGCGACAATTGACCACGCTTGGGGCTCAATTAACGTAGATGATGAAGGTGTTAAGACTCAAAGAAAGCTCTTAATAGAAAATGGTATTTTGAAAAACTATATGGTTGATAGCTTAAATGGGCGTCGTATGGGTATGGAGCCAAACGGTTGTTCTCGCCGTCAGAATTATACATATGCACCGACATCACGCATGAGCAACACCTTTATTGCTAATGGCAAGTCTACCCACGATGAGATTATTGCTAATACTGAAAAAGGTATTTATGCTGGGAAAATGGGGGGCGGATCTGTTAAAATGTCAACCGGAGAATTTAACTTTTCGGTTGATAGAGCTTATCTGATTGAAAATGGCAAAATCACCAAACAAGTCAAAGGTGCCAAACTGATTGGTTCGGGACAAGAAGTTTTGCAAAATATTGATATGGTTGGCAACAATATGAGTTTGGCTTGTGGTATGTGTGGCTCTATTTCAGGAAAAATTCCTACAACAGTAGGCCAACCTACAATCCGCGTTAAGAACATCACCGTCGGAGGACAAAAATAATGCAAGCACAAGAATTTATTGAAAAATTATATCAGATAAGTCAAGCTCAAGGCATCAGTCAATTTCAAATTGATTATAGTCAAAGTGAAAATTTGTCCTTAAAAGTGATGGATGGCAAGATTGAAAAACGCAGTTTCAAAAATACACAACATCTGTCTTTTTCCGTTAAAGAGGGACAAAATATCGGTTCTTTTGATTGCGGCGAGCTGGAAGAAAAAAATATTCCGCTCATCATCAAAGAAGCTAAAGAAAATGCTTTGCTGATGAATAATGAAGAAGAAAATTTCTTCTTTGGTGAAAAGAGAAAGTATCCGGCTGTTAAAAGAAATACTCCAATAAAAGAGTATGAAAACCTTGATAAAGAACAATTTTTGCTCGATTTGGAAAAAGCGGCTTATGCTCAAGATAAGCGCGTCAAAAAGGTTATTTCTTGCTATTTAAACGAGGGAACATATCAAAACACAATCCGCAATTCCTTAGGTTTGAATGTGAGTGAAGGTTCAACTTGGGCTTTTGCCGGAATTTATTTGTCAGTAGAAGAAAATGGCGTCATCAAAACCGCTTCTGAATATGTGAAGTTTGATAAACAAGAAGACTTTAATCCTGAACTTATGGCGCAAAAAACAGTAGAGAAAGCCTTAAAAAAGCTAAGTCCGATTTCAATTTCAAGCGGAAAATATAAAATTGTTTTTGAAAATGAATGCTTTGCAGATTTTTTAGATATAATGAAAAATCTGTTTTCTGCTACCGCTGTTGAAGAAAAACATTCTAAGCTCGGAGATAAGCTCAAGCAAAAAGTTGCGGCTGACGGTGTTGTCTTGGTTGATAATCCTTTATTAGAGAATGGTTATGACACCAGAGCTTTTGACGGTGAGGGATATCCGAGCCAAACTAATGTTATTATTAAAAATGGTGTGTTGCAAACCTTGCTTCACAACTTGCGTACCGCCCATAAATTTGGCGTTGAACCAACCGGAAATGGCATTGGAGGAGGCGCAAGGGGTGTGTCTTATTCCAATTTTTACCTAGAAAACGGCAATGTGAGCAAAGAAGAAATTTTGCAACAAACAAATGATGGTGTTTACATCACCGATTTAACCGGAACACATGCTGGTTATTCTGTTGTATCAGGTGATTTTTCTTTTGGTGCTGAAGGATTTTTGATTAAGGACGGCAAAATTGATAAAGCCTTAAATCAACTTACGCTTTCAGGCAATGTTTATGAACTTTGGCAAGATATTGAGCTTATCGGTAATGACCTTAAATTTACGCCTGATGGCTGCGGTGCACCGACAATAGCCGTTAAACCGATGCAAATTTCTTGTAACTAGGAGAACAATATGCGAGAACTAAAAAGATTATGCCGTATCAAAGTGGTCTTTGTCGATTGGCATAAGACTTTGTGTTCTCGCGTTTTTTTTCAATTCATTAAACGTCGCAACAAAAAGCTCTTCGACAAGCTGGAACATCGCTTGTTTGAAGAAATGCCGCTTGCCAAATTTATTGATTGGATGAAAGGCAAAATATCAAAAGAAGATGTGCTTAAAGAAATATGCCGAAATGACTTGAATTTTCAAGATATTTCTCATCTTCTTTATCAAAGTTGCGAAAAGATGAAGTTTGATCGACCAGATTATCAAAAATGGATAAAACGTATTCGTCAAAAAGGCAAAAAGGTTGTTATTGCCACAGATAATGTGGATGTTTTTAATGAATACACAGTTCCGTCTTTGAAATTGAATAAAAAATTTGATGATATCTTAAATTCTTGCACGCTGAAATATCTAAAACATGATGTTTCTGATAATAAGCTATTGTTTTTTGATGATTATTTGAAGAAAAATAATATAAAATATGAAGAGGCAATTTTGCTTGATGATGACAAAGACTTGATTAAGCTTTGTCATAAATTTGGGATGCAAGGAAAGGTGATTACATCTCCGGAAAATATGTTGCAAAACTTGATGATGATAGAGGCTTGCTGTGACAGAAATGAATTTTGAAAACATAAAAGTTATCTTTGTTGATTGGTATATCACCTTAACATCATTAATGTTCTTAAATAAACTGAAACTCGAACATCCTGATTTGTTTGAAAAAATTAATAATGAAATCTTTCATAATCAAGATGCTTGGCATTTGGAATGGGCCAGAGGTAAGCTTAATTATCATGATGCGGCAGAAAAAATTGCACAAGCAAATATTGTTAACAAGAATGAAGCCGAAGCTATTTTTAAGGATTGTTGTTCTCATCAATCAATTGACTATCCCGAGATTTTTGATTTGTTCTTAATTTTAAGAAAATACAATAAAAAAGTGGTGTTAGCGACTGATAATTGGGATATTTTTGAATATTATACCATTCCATCCATGCGGCTTGATAGGTATTTTGATGAGATTATTTCTTCTCATAAAGAAGGATATTTGAAAAGAGATATTGTTAACTCTAAATTGCCTTTTTTTGAGAGATATTTGAAAGAAAACGGATTTTCTTATCAAGACGCCATATTAATTGATGATAGTTTGGTTACACAGCAGGCGGCCAAAGCTTGTAAACTTCCGGTTTTTGAGGTTAAAAACAGCAAAGAAACACTTGATTTTGTTAGAAAAATTTTAAAGGAGTTTGAAAATGGCTTGTGATATAGATGCTTTTGCTTTTTATTTGAATAAGCTTAAAGAACTTCCTCGTTCCGGTTGGTTGGCAAGGAAAATTCCGGCACCGGAAAGTGTGGCGGAACATTCTTACGGAGTGGTGCTTTTAACGCTGCTTTTGGCTCCTAAACATCTTAATCTGGAAAAGTGCTTAAAAATGGCTATTTTGCATGATTTGCAAGAAGGTGTGGTTGGTGACTATACGCCTTATGATAACATTTCTGTTCAAGAAAAATCTTTAAGAGAAAAAGAGGCTATGCGTGTTATTGCTGAAAAATTAGGTAATATGGAGCTGTTGGATATTTTTGAAGAATATGAGCAAAACACTTCACCTGAGGCAAAATTTGTGAAGGATATGGATAGAATTGAGTGTATTTTGCAAGCAAAATATTATGACAATAAATATCACAGAAACAACGAGCTTTTTGAAGAATTTTTTCAATACGGTTCTGCTCGTCTTAATAAAAGCGAGAATATAGTTTCTGAAACAATCAGCAAAATCAAATAAGTATTTTTAATTGCTAAAGTAACGGTTTATTGTATCCATAACCTTAACGTAATAACTGTCTTCATGCGGAACAAAGTCTTTAATGCTAACAGCTCCGGTATAGGGAATGTATTTGTCATCATCTAAAAACAGACCGGAAACGTATATGGAATTTACTTTGTGATTAAACAGATTTTTCAAGTCATCAACAGAAGCTTCCAACAAGCCGTCAACCTCTTTGGGGTTGAGCTTGAATTGAGTTAAATCTTTATTTGTTTCAAGCAAATATGTCGGATTAAACTCATGATTAATATATCCGTCTTTTTCATACACATGGTTTATGGTAAAAAGTTTGTTTAAGCTTTTAAAATCTACTTTTATGCCTAATTCTTCTTCAATATGCTTGATGCCGTCATGAGATGTTTCTCCGCTTTTGAGGTGACCTGCGGAAGATATATCTAACAAACTTGGGTGAGTTGCTTGATTTTTACCTCTTAATTGAAGAAAAACTCGATGGTGTTTGTCAGGAGATTTTTTAACAATCCAGCAATGGAAGGCTTTGTGCCACATTCCTTCTTTGTGTGCCTGAGAGCGCATAACGGAGCCTAATAAATTCATATTGCCATCATAAATGTCAATCATATAATCTGTACTCATGGTTAAATCTCCTGTTTTTCAGTGAAATCATATAATGAGCATAAAGCACAATTATTAATAATAATATAACGATAAATGATTATTTTTCAATATGTTGTTCGTGGCTTAAGTGTAAAATAGGGTGAGGGCGTCTGTTGCCGTCTTTTTCATCTCTTGAGATGATGTTATATCCCATATGCAAGTAAAAGCCCAGGGCTTTAGAATTTTCTTCGTTAACATCAATTAATGTTATGTTAAGTTCATTAAGAGCAAATGTAAGAAGCTTCTTGCCTAAGCCAAGCCCCATAAATTGAGGAAGAATAAATAACATCTCAACTTTGTTTTCTGTAACCCCCATAAAACCGGCAATTTGTTTTTGAATGCGAATACCGTATAACTTTACTTGAGGCAAAGCATATTTTATAACATACGGTTTATAAAAAGAAATTTCTTCTTCTTGCAAAAAATGGTGTGTTGCGCGAACTGAAGTTTCCCAAACACTTAAAATTTCAGGATAATCTTTAGCGTTTAAATTCTCTATGTTTTGATTATTGGGCAAAATAGAGCGCGCCTTTAACATCTTTGCCGTCTTCTTGTCTTAAAACGACCTCATATTTGTTAATATGAGCAAAGCCTTTGTTATTAAGTAGTTGTTCTAAGTAATTGATATTATATACATATCTTCCGGCTTCATTTAGTTCGTAATCACCATCTTTAGTTAAAACTTCCACAGAAAAACAAATTTTTTGTCCTTTTAACGCATCTAACAGAGGAGACAAATTGCCTATGTATCCGAACACATCTGCAGCAATTACAAAGCTTGGGTTGATTTCTTTTATTTTTTGTTGGCAAAAAGCGGTGATATCTGCTTTGATTAATTTTTCATATATGTTTTTTTCAGCGGCTTTTTTCAACATTTTTTTAGAAATATCAATACCGATTATTTGATTTTCAGGAGTTTTAAGAGCTTGACCGACCAAGCCTGAACCACATCCCAAATCCACAATGGTACCTTTAACATTTCCTGCAAGCTCTCTAATGCGCTCTGGTAGGCTGTAATTAATCTTCTGAGCGACCAGCTCATAATTATTAGCAAAATTGTCAAACAACTTTTCACTAAAAACTTGATTATTTTCAATTTTTTCTCCTAAGAAAGAGGCTTTTGTGTGTTGGGCATAAACATTATCTGCATTTATTCTAACCCAGTTTTCTGCAATTTTTAATGCAGTTTCCGGATCTTCTCTGTGAAATAAAATTAGCGTTTCAGCAATGTTTATGGAATAAGTTTCGTTTTTAGGATCTCTTGCTAAAGAGTTGAAAAATAAACCTAATGCTTCATCATAGCTTTTTAAGTCTTTTAATATTAATCCAATATTATTGCTAGCTTCTGCAGAATCAGGATTGATGACAACTGCCGCTCTGTATTCATCTAAAGATTCAGAAATTCTGTTTTCTTTATAAAGCATATTGGCATAGTTTAGGTGTGCATCAAAGTCTTGAGGGTTAAGATCTAGTAGTTTTTTATATTTATCTTGTGCCGAAGCAAAATTGTTTTCATTGGTTTCAATATTGGCCATATTAATAAGAGCCAAATTGTTGTTTGGATTAGATGAAAGAGCAGTTTGAAAATTTGTTTTTGCTTCATTAATATTGTTTTGGGTTAAATAAATTAAACCGAGGAGGGCTAAGACCTCATCATTTTTAGGGTCTATTTTTTTTGCATTTTCACCATGGGCTATAGCTTCTTTAACATTACCTTGTTCAAAATTTATGTGGCATAAGAAATATTGACACAAAATATTTTCTGGGTGCTGATTGTCAATTTCATTTAAAAATTTAAGGGCTTTATCAACATCCGTATCATAATAAGTCATGGCCAGACGAACTTTGGCATCAATATAATCAGGATCTTTATTTAAGGCGGTTAAAAAAGCTTTTTGCGCATCGCTTATTTTGTTTAATCTTTGGTAAGCTAGGCCTTGTTGGTAATAAATTTCTTTTTCATCTGGAGCTAAATCGAGGGCTTTTTGCAGATTGTCCAAAGCTTCAATGTTTTTACCCTGAGCCATTAAAGATATGGCAATATTAAAGTAAAAAGGAGCGTGTTTGGGAGCGTTTTTTATGGCTTGATAGAATAGCTCCATAGCTTGATTGTGAATGCCTTTGCTTTGAGCTATTAATCCTAATAAATTTAAAATATCAGGGTTGTTGGGCGACACTTCCAATATTTGACGATATAGTTGCTCTGCAGCATCAAAATTACCTTCTTCATGAGCCTTTATTGCTTGTTGAAATAATAGATCGTATGACATAGCCACTCCTTAAAACTTTGTTCGTTCATATGTTAGCAAAAAAAATGTTAAAATCTACATAATTTTAAAAAAATACTTGAAATTTTGTTGTTTTTGGTGTAGTTATCAACATACTTCCGGGAATGAGGGTAAAATACCCCGTTTGGAGATATAACCAAAACTACCGGGACAATAATAAAATCTTATAATAAAAGGAAAATTTTAATGAAAAGTATTGTTAATGCAAAAAGAAAATTAGACCGTCGTTTCGGTGTTAATTTGTGGGGAAATACAAAATCTCCTTTGGATAAAAGAGAATATGCTCCGGGTCAACATGGTCAAAGAAGAAAAAAACCTACTGACTACGGTGTTCAATTAATCGCCAAACAAAAAATGAAATTTTACTATGGTAACGTTTCAGAAAAACAATTCCACAAATATTATGTAGAAGCTATCAGAAGAAGCGGTGACGCTGCTGAAAACTTTGTTGGTATTTTGGAATCTCGTTTGGATAACTTGGTTTATAAAGCAAAATTTGTTCCAACTATTTTTGCTGCTCGTCAATTTGTAAACCATGGTCATATCTTGGTTAACGGCAAAAGAGTTAACATTCCTTCTTATATGGTTAAAGCCGGTGATGTTATCGAAATTCGTGAAAAATCTAAATCTTTGCCTATCGTAGCTGCTGCTTTGGAAGCCGGAAACAGAGATTTCCCTGGCTACTTGGAAGTTGATGCTAAGAAGATGACCGCTAAATATTCTTTTGTTCCTAAATTTGCAGACATTCCTTATGCTGCTCAAATGGAACCAAACTTGGTTATCGAATACTATTCAAGATAATAAGTATCATCAGAGCATTTTGCAAGGCCTTGAGATTGTATATATCTCAAGGCTTTTGCTTTAAATTATAAAAAAAATGTGTTTTTATATTTATCAGTAAATGAATCTCATAAAAGGCTGATAAAAAAATGCATGATGTTATTATTGATGACAGACAAACGAGCTATGTTGTAACGTCTAAAGTTGACGATAAAATGGCTAATACTCCTCAAAAGAGAATCTCGAAGGTATTAAGAAGCTCTTTCGTAGATAATCTTTTAGATTGGTTTATTAAGGCTGTATTACTTTCTTCTTTGATTACATTGGATTTTTTCCTCTATATGGGGGCCGGAAGCTATAATGCCTTTTCTTCTTTTTCTTTTTTTACGCCCGAAGTTGGTTTTATTTTGATTGCAATTATAGCAATTAGCTTTGTTTTGATGTATCTTGTGTCTTTTTTTAAGATTTTGCAAAATTTGTTGTTATCTTTTGTTTTGGCTTTTTTTGTAATTGCATTTTTAAATCAGTTTGCTGCTTTTGATAAAAACGCCATGCTTTCTAGCTTGGTGGCAACTTATATATCTTCAGATTTGGGATTGCTCTTAACATATGTTTCGCATGTGGTTTTAGCAATAGTTATGGGTTTTATATTCTTTTTATTTTTAACTTATACTACAAAGACTAAAATTTTTGCTTTAACTGTTATTGTTTTGCTTGCCAATGCGTTTGTTTTATTCTCTCAACTCATAGATGATAATAATGGGCAAAAATTTTTGACAACAAATGATCGAACCGTTTTGTCTATGGATAATCAAGGAAAACGTTTTGTTTTTATTGGTTTGCCTGATTTGAGTTCTTTTTCTTATTTCCAAAATTTGAAACAAAATATGCCTAAAGAAGTTTTAGAAATAAAAGAATTGCAAAAAAATATGGATATTGCTTTAGGCTTTTATAAAAAGAACAATTTTATGTTCTATCCACAGTCTTATGTCTTATCAAATAATGCTGATACTAATTTAGCTCAAACTTTGAATGCTAACAATACTAAGAATGTTGATGATTATGTACATAAAAATGTGGTTTCTGACCATTTTTGGAATTTTAATTTACTTAATAAAAAAGATACTTTCTTGAAAGAAGCTAAATTATATGATTCTTTCAAAAAAAGTAATTTTTCATTAAATGCATATCAAAATCAAGGGTTGGAATTTTGTAAAATAAACGGAGAGTTTGTAGTCGAAAAATGTATTGAAAAGAATAACTTGCCGATTGATTTTGGAAAGATAAAAATATCATTGTTACAAAGAATAGAAGTAATTTTGGCTCAATGGTTAGAGAGCACGGGGTTATTTGATGATATGTCTTCAGCTTATTCTTCTTTAAGAGTTGTTGCTGATGCAGATAAAATTCCGATGATTGGTATTTCTTATGATAATATTGGTATAAAAAATAGTCTTGATGTTTTGCCTCTGCTTGCTAAAGATATTGCTACACAAAAAGGAAATCAAGCATATTTTGTTAATTTGAATTTGCCTAATCAAACGTATATTTATGATGAATTTTGTCAGGTTAAACAAATTAATGAATGGGAAAACAAGAAAGATTTACCTTGGTCTAAAAAAATTAGTCTTGCTGATAAGAGAAAAGCATATTATCAACAAACTCGTTGTATCTACGGGGCATTACAAGATTTTATAAATAGTATTCCTCAAGAAAACTTAGAAAACACAGTTATTGTAATTCAAGGCTTGAGTGGATTTGATGGCTTGTATTCTGTTCCGGAAAACGCTAACTTTGTTGATGAATTCATGAATGCTAAGTTTGTTGATGTGGCAATTTTGGATACTAAGAAATCTCCATTCGTTGTTAACAATCAGGTTTGCTCAGCTCCAAATGTATTGAAACAATATTTGTATATGCAAAATAGTTGTGATGAATTGAATAATTTGAATCTTAAATCAGATTTACGTCAGAAAATTTTAGATTCATTACATTCTTTCAAAATTGAAGAAAAACAAATAGATGATGCCTTAAAAACTTATGATGATTGGTATCAGGCATGGTTGAAAATAAACAAACCTTTTTCCATCAAGCCAAAAACATTGCCTAAAAAAGCTACGAAATAAATGGAATAAATAATGTTTTTTGCTCAAAGATTTGCTTCAAAAAAAAATACAAAGCTTTGCTTTTTTAAGCAAAATAAAAGAGCATATATTTCTTTTTTGTGTTTGACATTTTTATTCGTTCTTTCTTTGTTTGCAGAAATTTTGGCTAACGACAAACCTTTGTTTCTTAAATATGAGGGAGATTTTTATTTTCCGATATTTAAAGAATATACGGATGCCACATTTGGTGGAGATTTTCCAACACCGGCTGATTATAAAGACCCGATTATTGTTAAAAATATTCAGGAAAAGGGTTGGATGATTATGCCTTTAATTCCGTTTTCTTATAATACGGTGGATTATGATATTGAAGGCTCAACACCGTCTAAACCATCTGCTTCTCATTGGTTGGGCACAGATGAAGAGGGGCGAGATATTTTAGTCAGATGTTTGTATGGTTTTAGATTATCTTTGATATTTGCGGTTTTGCTGACTTTCTTTTCTTCTGTTATCGGAATTATTGCCGGTGCTCTCCAAGGTTATTTTGGTGGTAAAATTGATCTTTTCTTTCAAAGATTTATGGAAATTTGGGAAACTTTGCCCCAGCTTTTTATAATCATTATTATTGCCAGCATATTTACGCCAAGCTTTTTTAATTTATTGATTATACTGATTTTATTTTCTTGGGTAAGCTTAACCGGAATGGTGAGGGCAGAGTTTTTGCGCTCAAGAAATATGGAATATGTGAAGGCGGCTAAAGTTATGGGCGCCGGTCATGCACGCATTATTTTTAAGCATATTTTACCCAATGCCATTGTAGCAACCATAACGTTTGTTCCGTTTTTGCTGGCGGATGGAATTGTGGCTCTGACATCTTTAGATTTTTTAGGCTTAGGATTACCTCCGGAATATCCTTCTTTAGGAGATTTAGTCAGACAAGGTAAAGATAATCTGCAAGCCCCTTGGATTGGAATTACAATCTTTTGCGTTTTATCTGTCTTGTTGAGTTTATTGATATTCATCGGGGAAGGGGTAAGAGACGCTTTTGATACAAGGAAGAATAACTAAATGAATGATATATTGGAAGTAAAAAATCTTTCGATTTCTTTTGTTAATCGCTTTGCTCAGGCAAAAGAGGTTGTTTCTGATGTTTCATTTAGTTTGAAGCAAGGCGAAGTTTTAGGAATAGTTGGTGAATCTGGTTCCGGAAAATCTGTTACAGCTTTATCTATTTTGGGGCTGTTGCCGTTTCCTAAAGCAAGGCTTGGAGAAAAAAGCAAGATTTATTATAAAAACACTCAATTGAACGGGTTATCTGAAGCAGAGTTACAAAAAATCAGAGGCGGAAAAATTGGTTTTGTTTTTCAAGAACCTATGTCTTCACTGAACCCATTACACAAGATTGGCAAACAAATTGCCGAGACAATTTTATTGCATCAGAATGTGAATATAAAGACAGCTCGTCAAAAAACTCTTAGATTGCTCAAAATGGTGGGCATAAAAAATGCCAGAACAAGGATGGACGCTTTTCCATATGAACTTTCCGGCGGACAAAGACAGCGCGTGATGATTGCAATGGCAATTGCAAATGAGCCGGATATATTGATTGCTGATGAACCGACAACGGCATTAGATGTGACAATTCAAAAACAAATATTGGATTTATTGTTGGAATTGAAGAAAAAAATGAATATGTCTGTTTTGTTTATCAGCCATAATTTGAATGTGGTAAGAAACTTTGCCGACAGAGTTTGTGTAATGAAAAGTGGTAAAATTGTGGAGCAGGGAACGGTTGAAGATATTTTTCAAAGCCCTAAACATAGTTATACCAAAACTTTAATATACTCAAACAACATATTGAATAAAAATAATATATTTTATAAAGAAAATATATTGAAAGTTGAGAATTTGAATGTTGTTTTCCCATTAAAAAAGAACTTTTGGGGTAGGACGGTGCTCTCATTGCAAGCGCTAAAAGATTTTAATCTGACGCTGCAAAAGGGTAAAATATTAGGAATAGTTGGGGAATCTGGCTCCGGAAAATCTACATTTGCGCTGTCTTTGGTGGGGTTGAATAAATATTTAGGCAATATTTATATTGATAATCAAGATGTTAAGACATTTTCTAAACATGATAAAGCCCGAATGCAAATTGTGTTTCAAGACCCATACAATTCTTTAGACCCTAAAATGACGATTAAAGAGATTATTCAAGAGGGATTGGATATTCATTTTCCTAAAATGCCTGAAAAACAAAAATATGAGCAAGTAAAACAAGTGGTGTTTGAAGTGGGCTTAAAAGAAGAAGACTTGGCAAAATATCCGCACGAATTTTCAGGAGGACAACGTCAGCGCGTTGCTTTGGCCAGGGCATTGATATTGAAACCAAGCATATTGATTTTAGATGAGCCGACATCTGCATTGGATGTAGAAATTCAAAAACATATTCTGGAGCTGTTATTAAAAATTCAGGCCGAAAGAAATTTGACTTATATATTTATATCTCATGATATGAATGTGGTTAAAAACTTGTCTGATGAAATCCTGGTCTTAAAAGATGGTCAAATTGTTGAGATGGGAAAAACGGAAGATGTCTTTAATCATCCGCAAAATGATTACACAAAAAATTTAATTGCGGCTAGTTTTTAAATGGGCTTTTAGAACGAGCTCGTGGATAATTATGCGCTGATTTTAATTTTGCTCGTTCTGAGAGCCCTTTTCTTTGGGTATAATATTTATTTATCATAATATATATTATGCGACAAAATGTATTGAGGTCTTTACGGCGCCCTCTGTTTCTCTCCCTCTATTTTTTTCAGCCTAGTTTCAATCAGCCTAGTTTTCAGATTGAACAAGCAAAGACAAAACTGAAAGTTTTTGGTTTGTCATAATTACGAATGAGAATATTTTTTCAAACTTGATATACAGCGGTAGATGTTTTTTCCTTTTTGAAGCTGGAGTTATTCAAGAAGATTATAATCTTAATCAACTTTAGCCTCCTTATATTTATCTGAGTAAATATTTTTGCTCGTTACCTGAAATGTCTTTATCTTGTGTGTTTTTATGTCAAGCTGATTATTCCTTATCAATCAAAACATATACTTTGCGTTATACCCTCTTCTTTTGGTTTGGCATATCTTTTTTTGCGCTTTATTTCTAAAAGATTATTTCCACAAACATAAAAAAACAGCGCAATTTTGTTTTGTTGCGCTGTTTAAGAGATGCGTTATTTGCTTATTATTCATAAAAAACAAATACTGTATCGAGAACCTCTCCATCAGGAGAAGTAAATTTTACCGGACACTTGCGTTCGATTGTGAACGTGGTGGTGTCCTCGATGATAATCTCCTCACCTAACTCATAAGTGTCGTAAGGAGAATTCATTAAAACTGAGTCAATTGCGATGTCTCTAGGATCAGTACTGGTTACTGAAGCTGTATAAGACATTTTATTTTCACTCTGTTTGTTTTCACAAGATGCTGCCAGCATTAATGCAATTGCAGCAATTAAGTAAAAAAGTAAATTTTTCATAATTAATAATGTTTTTTATAATTTGTTTCTTTTTCCTTTATATCACAAATTTTACCCTAATACAATATGTTTTTTGTCAAATTTTGCAAAAAAAAGCACATTTTTATAAATGTGCCTTTTCTTAATATTTTGAGTATTTTATCTGGTTATTATAATTTTTGCTAAATTTAAGATATAAACAACGCTTAAAAAGGCCAAAGTTTTATATAAAACAGGCCAGAATGTAACAGCTCCACCATAGACAAAAATTTGTAAAATTACGGCAGCCATAACAGCGCAAATAATGTTCATAATCCAATAATACTTATTATCGGTTAAGATAAAGGCGCAAGCGGCAGATAAGGCCAAAATCCACGGTGTGGAGATTGAGGCTGTGGTGCCGGAGACAATTTTTTTAATCATGGCAATGTTCAAAATATATCCTAAAGCAACAACAATGGCGATAATTGCTAACAAAATTAAGTATGTTGATTTTTTTCTCATTTTTCCCTCTTTTGGTTGTTTTTTTCATTGTTTTTTATGCTATGTCTAATAAATAAAAAAACGTTTAACATTGAATAAAATGTATAAAAATATATGATTTTTTTTAGATTATGTTATTTTTTCTCAAGAAAATAATAGATGGAGAGTTTTTATGTCTGTGTTATGCCCTGCAAAAGATTGTAAGTTATGCCCTCGCCTTGTTGAATATCGAGAAGGAAATAAGTTGAAATTTCCAAATTATCATAACGCTCCCGTTCCTCCTTTCGGCAATCTTGATGCTGAAATTTTGGTTGTGGGCTTGGCTCCCGGACTTAACGGGGCAAATCAAACTGGCCGTCCTTTTACAAATGATTATGCCGGCGATGTTCTCTATCCTATCTTAAAAGAATTTGGTTTGGCGCAAGGTAATTATCAAAAAAGAAAAGATGACGGTTTTGAGCTGATTGATGTTCGTATTACCAATTCAGTTAAATGTGCGCCGCCTAAAAATGTGGTGACCGGAGATGAAGTTAAAACTTGCGGACAGTTTTTAATCAGTGAAATTGAAAATATGCCTAACCTTAAAGTGATATTAACCTTGGGCGGTGTGGCTCATAATGCCGTGTTGGGTGTTTTGGGGTATAAAAAAGCCGCTTTTAAGTTTGCTCATAATGCCGTTCATTTTCTGGATAAGCATAATTTATATATGGTGAACTCTTATCATACCTCAAGATACAATATTAATACCGGTGTGTTGACGGAAGATATGTTTCGTGATGTGATTAAAAATTTGCAAAAAATCTTAAATAAACATTGAAATTTTATTAAAAATAGAGCATATCTCTATTGTTTTATTAATTTTTATGTTTATGAAAGATTTATTATTTTCGCATCCGGTGTTGATGGTTCGGAATGCTTTGGTTTGTAAGAAAGTTGATAGTTATAGCTCTGCACTTGAATTTGCCAAAGATAACCGTGCTTGTGTGATTGATTATGTGGGAGAAATGGAATTTTATCCTAATGAGAGAGTTTTGCGCCCACAACTACCGCAAAGATTTTTCTTTATTAACTCAAAGGCTGATAACATTCTGAAAAAGCACAGAAATTTAGGGCCTTGTCGCTTTTTTTCTTTTGTGCAGGATAATGAATTTTCTTTGAGTTTGGGAAGCCTTTCTTCTTCTATTTTTAAAACGGCTAGCATTTCGGAAATGCTTCATGAATATTTTCAACATTTGGATGAATTTAGAGTAATGCAGATTAATTTGGCTAAAACTCATCAGAAAAAATATCTGACGTTTAGTGAGTACCTCCTTTCTCCGAATGAAGCGATGCAAAAAACTGAAGATAAACATAAGTTTGCTCAAATTATGCAGAATAATGATTTGGTGTTTTTGTATCACAGAAAATATGATGGTATTTTTACTTTGCCAAAGGGAAACACTCATTTTGTTTCAGCTGAAGCGATGTATTCAAAATGGATGCTGCGTTAAACAAAAAAAGGTTTGAGATGAAACTCAAACCTTTTTTATTTAATTGCCTATTCCCGAAAATCCCATAAATGCCATGGATAACAATCCGGCCGTGATTAAAGCAATCGGGGCTCCCTGCACTGCTTTGGGCAGGTTTGCAAAGGCTAATCTTTCTCTTAATCCAGCAAATAAAATAATTGCCAAACTAAAACCTAATGAATTGGCCAAGGCATAGAAAACAGAATTTATTAAGTTATAATCTTTTTGAATAACAAGCAAAGCCACACCCAAAACCGTGCAGTTTGTGGTGATTAAGGGTAAAAAGATGCCCAAAGCCTGATATAAGCTCGGAGATGTTTTTTTCAAAACAATTTCAACCATTTGCACTAATGATGCAATTACTAGGATAAAAACAACCGTGTTCATAAAAGTCAGGTTAAACGGAAGCAACAGATTGTGATAAATCAAATAGGTTACAATGGTAGATAAAACCATTACAAAACAAACAGCACCACCCATGCCGGCTGCCGTGGAGATTTTTTTGGACACGCCTAAAAAAGGACAAATTCCTAAAAATTGAGATAGAACAATATTATTAACAAATATTGCGCTAATGAAAATCATTAAATAACTCATTTTTTATCCTTTCTTAGTTGGTTGATGATAATAATAAGTCCGGCTAATGCTAAAAAAGCTCCGGGCGGCATAATGAAAAGCATCATTGTTTCTGCATCTTCGGAAACAAATTTCCAGCCAAAGGCAGAGCCGTTACCCAAAACCTCTCTGATTAAACCCAATAATGTTAAGGCTAAACTAAAACCAATACCCATGCCTAAAGCGTCTAAGGCAGATTGAAAGACATTGTTTTTAGAAGCAAAAGCCTCTGCTCTACCCAAAATCAGGCAGTTTACCACAATTAAGGGAATAAAAATGCCTAAAGTGGCATGTAATGTCGGAAAATAAGCCGATATTAATAAATCTACCACGGTGACAAATGTGGCGGCAATTAAGATAAAACAAGGAATTCTGATTTTATCGGGAATTATGGATTTTACGGCAGAAATGGCGCAATTTGACAATAATAAAACAAAAAGTGTGGCAAGTCCCATGCCTAATCCGTTCAGAGCCGATGTTGTTACACCTAATGTTGGGCACATTCCCAACAACATAACAAAAGTCGGATTTTCTCTAAATATACCTCTGGTTAAATTTTCATAACTTGTTTTATTCATCTTATTTTCCCGCACTTAATTTGTTGTAGGCGTTATATCCTCTTTGAATGGCATCAATAACGGCTCTGGAACTGATTGTTGCTGCTGTTACGGCATCTATCTCTCCGCCGTCTTGTTTTACCTTAAATACTTGTTTTCCGGGGTTAATGCCGTGAAATTGTTGAGAAAACTTGTTTTCGGTGATTTTGCTTCCTAAGCCCGGTGTTTCTTTGTGTTCAATAACTTTGAATGTATTTATTGTACCATCAACCAAAAAGCCGACCATTAATTCTATTTTGCCGCCAAAACCATTGTTGCTGTATGTTTTGATGGCAATTGAGGTGATTTTTCCATCTTTGTCTCTGGCCGGAAATAAGTCTATATAAGCATTCTTTTTGCGTAAGGCAATTTTGTGTCTTTCAGCAAAAGGATTGTTATAAAACTCCCCGTAAACAACCTCTTTTATTGCTTCTAATTCTTTGTTTTCTTTTGCTTTTTTTATAGGTTCTTTGGTCAGCTCATAAACAATACCCAAAACTAAAGCTGAAAAAATGCTTAAGCCGCATAAAACCGTAATCATTTGAGAAAGAGATGTTTTTTTCATTTATTTTTTCCTCGTTCCATATACTCTTGTGTAATAGAACTTGTCTATTAACGGTGCAAAAGCATTCATTATTAATATGGCAAAAGATACACCTTCAGGATATGCGCTGTATAAGCGAATAATAACGGTTAAGATTCCGCAACCAAGGGCAAATATTATTTTTCCTTTTTGCGTCATCGGCGTTGTGGCATAGTCTGTTGCCATAAAAATAGCACCTAACATTAAACCACCTGATAATAAATGTGTTAAAGGATCATATTTAATATCATGTGTTATCAGCCACATTACAGATGTAATTAAAAATACGCTTGAGAGATAATAAAAAGGTATGTGCCACGTAATTACCCTTTTATGTAAAAGGTAAATGCCTCCAAGCAATAAGGCTAAGGCGGAAACTTCTCCGATGCAACCTCCCGTATAACCGATGAACATATGCCAATAATCAGGTATGTTGCTCAAATCAGAATTACCATAAGTCAAAGATGTGGCGGATGATGATGCATCTATATGTTTTAAGATGCCTAATGTGGTTGCTCCGGTTTGAATCTCCGTATTGAGAAAATCTTTCCAATTTGGCTTCATCCACATGGTCATTTGTACAGGAAAAGATATAAATAAGAATACTCTGCCCACCAATGCCGGATTGAAAATGTTTTTACCTAAACCGCCAAATGCCATTTTGCCAACGACAATGGCCATGAATGAGCCAACCAGAATCATCCAGACCGGAATGGTTGCCGGTAAGTTAAATGCCAACAATAAACCGGTAATAATGGCGGAAAAGTCGTTAATGGTAGAATTTTTTTTGAATAAATAACGGACGGTTAAATATTCCCACATAACGCAAGAAGCAACCGAACTGATAATAACAATTAATGCGTTTAAGCCAAAGTTAAAAACGCCGACACAAGCTGCCGGTAACAGCGCCAAAACGACATCTCTCATGATAGATTTAGTATCTTGAGGTGTAAACATATGTGGAGCGGTAGAAACTTTAAGCATTGTTTTATCCTTTTTTATTTCTTAATTCTATTTTGGCTAATTTGCAAAAGTCCAATAACGGAATTCTGGATGGGCAGATATAAGCGCAACAGCCACATTCTATACAATCTTGAGCATGAATGTCTTTTAACTCATCCAACATATGGTTTCTTGTATATATGCCGATTAAATACGGTCTTAAACCCATGGGGCAAGAATCAACACATTTGCTGCAACGGATACAGTCCATGGCTTCCGGTCTATGAGAAATCTCGTTTGAAAGCAACAATACGCCTGAGCTGATTTTGGTTATAGGCGCATCCATATGGATGATAGAATTACCCATCATAGGTCCGCCTAAAACAACTTGTGCTATGTTATTGTCAAATCCGCCACACTGTTCTATTAAAAAGCGGATTGGTGTGCCTATTCTAACCTTGAAGGTTTGCGGGGTTTTACACATATCTCCGCTTACGGTGACATATCTTTCGTAAAGAGGTTTGTTTTTCATTACCGCTTCATAAACGGCAAAAACCGTTCCGACGTTTTGAACCAAACATCCGGCATCCATCGGAAGTTTGCCTGATGGAACTTCCCTACCCGTTATAGCTTCAATAAGCTGTTTTTCTCCGCCTTGCGGATATTTGGTCTTGCAAACGCGAACATTAACCCCAACATAACGTCTGGTTATTTTATTTATAATTTCAATGGCTTGAGGTTTGTTCTCATCAATGGCTATAATGGCGTTTTGAATACCGAAAAGTTTGTTCAAAATTTTGGCGCCGATGACAATTTCTTCTGCTTTTTCAATCATCAATCTGCCATCTGACGTTAACCATGGCTCACACTCTATACCGTTAACAATTAAAATATCTATTTTTTTGCCTTCGGGAAGAGTGTCTTTAATCGGGGTTGGATATCCGGCTCCACCCATGCCGACGATACCGGCTTTTCTGATTTTCTCGATAATTTCTTGCGGATTTTCCGGGATATTAGAGCAAATATCGGAGCTTAAATCTATTTCCGGTTCTACTTCATCTCCTTCGACCTTGATTGTAATCATATTTTCAAAGTATCCGGAAGCCCCTTCAGTTTCTTCAACCTTGACAACCTCTCCTGAAACAGAAGAATGAACATCTGCTGATACAATACCGTCAGCATCGGCCAATAGAGTTCCAACTTTGACCTTATCTCCTTTTTTTACCAAAATTTTGGCTGGTGTTCCTATATGTTGCTTAACCGGAATGGATACAAATTCGGGTAAGCCGGCTTCTTTACTTGGGATATCTGCCGTAACTTTATATTTTTCTAAGTGGATACCGCCCTGAGAAAAGGTGTTCATCATTATTGTTCCTTTTTATTGTTTGTCATCACAATTGCGCCGGTTGGGCATGCTTTTACCAATTCTTCTCCGTATTTTTCAGCAGATACATCACTTGGTATGTATGATAAATTGTTTTCAACTTTAATTAAGTCACAGATTTTGGAACATTTTCCACAACCGATGCATGCTACTTTACAATTTTTTCTGGCTAATGCTCCTTTTTGTTTATTGCTGCAAGCGACATAAACTCTTTTGCCATCTGGGCTTTTGGGTCTTATTTCAAAAAGACCTCTTGGGCAAATCTTAACGCAAGCACCACATGCCGTGCATTTGCTTTCATCAACTTCTGGAATTAAGGTTTGTTCATTAATTTTTAGAGCGCCAAACTTGCATACTTTAACGCAATCACCTAATCTTAAACAACCATTGGGGCATTCTGTTTGTCCAACGGAAATTTGATTTGCCAAGCGGCAAGAGATTATTTTATCAAATTGTAATTTTATAGGAGCGTTTTCACACGTTCCGTTGCATTTTAAGACTGCTGTTTGCGGTGTTTTTGATACTGCTTTGAAACCCAATAAATCTGCTACTTTTTGCATGGTCTCATCACCACCGACAGAACAATATAAATCTGCAAATTCTTCTCTGTTGCAAGAAGCACAAGCCTTAGCAAAATCTTGGCATCCGGCTTTTCCACATGCACCGCAATTGGCTCCGGGCAAAACTTTTTCTATTTTTTCGGATAACGGATTTTCTTTTACATAAAACTTTTTAGAAATAAAATATAAAGCCAAAGCGGCTAATAATGCTATGCCACCCAATATCAAAACATTAGAAATCAGTGTTGTTATCATTTTATTTCATCTTCTTTTTTTATGGATAAAGTTAACTTCTTTGCAAAAAATCTATGGTAAAACCATAAACCAAAATAATATGGAATCAAGCAAATTATACTAAATATGCCACTGATATTTTCGCTAAAACCCATATTAATTAATGTAAAAAGCACGCTTAAAACTATAAAAAGCGGTAAAATATAGGCAAAAAAGAGAGCGAAAGAGCTTTGATTGACAGATATGCTGACAATGATTTTATCTCCGATTTTAAGTTCCGGATTATGATTGGGAATTTGTATGTTTTTGGTTTTTGCCTGAGATAAAGTGCAGTTTGCGCTGGCAACACAATGTTGACAGGCTTCTTTAACCAAAATTTCGGCATAAATTGTGTCTTTTGTAATATTGGTGATGACGGCCGGATGTTCAATCATTCTTATATCCCTAACATTTTCATAGCTTGGTTTGAATAAATTATTTGGTGAGAATCTTTATTGTCAGCAACAATCAAAATGGCGGCTATGTTATATTTATTTGCCAATTGTAAGGCTTTTTCTTCTCCCATAGACATCATGGCTGTTGCATAAGCATCGGCAAACATGCATTTTTCGTGAAAAACAGTGGCTGATAATAAGTGGTGCTTGACCGGATATCCTGTTTTGGGATTGATGGTGTGTGCATATTTTTGGCCATTAATATAATAAAAGTTTCTATAATTTCCGGATGTGGCCAATGCGATATTGCTCAGTTCCATAGCCAAAGAGTTTTTATATTCCCCTTCTTTTGGGGTGGCTATACCAATCCCCCAACCTTCTTTTTTATCATTTCTATATCCGGCTACAAAAATTTCTCCACCGATATCTATTAAGAAATCTTTGTAGCCTAATTCAGATAATTTTTGCGCCACCAAATCTACGGCATATCCTTTGGCTATGGCTGATAAATTAAGGTTGAGGTCTTTTTGTTTTTTTATAACCAAGTCTGGTTCTTGAAGAGATATCTTGGAAAAGCCTATAATCTGACGAATTTGGTTTATTTTTTCTTTGTTTGGCATTTTATGTTCTTTGTTTGTGCCAAATCCCCATAATTCTATCAATGGAGAGACACTTGGGTCAAAATATCCGTCTGTTTGAAGATAAATGTTTTGTGATGCTTTTAATAATTTGTATAAGTGCGCAGATACATGAATCGGTATATTGGCGTTTGCTTGATTTAATTTGTTGAGTTCTGAGTTCTTTTCAAAAATTGAAAGATGCATATTAACCGTTTGAAAAATTTTATCAATTTCTGAAATTAGTTCTTTATTTTGTTCAGGAGTATTGATTTTTATTACATAATAAGTCCCAAAAACATATCCTGTTATGGTCTGCTGGTTGTTTTTTTGGGATTGATAGATAAATATGCTTGTGATTATAACTAATATACCTATAAAAAAACTCAGAAATTTCATATTTGTTTACATCCGAATTTAAAATGTTTTAATTAATTTATTATACTGTAAAATATAGATAACAAGATAATTACAGAAAGGTTAGTATAATGTTTAAGAAACTAAAATCAATCTCTATCAGCCTAAAAGAAAAAAAATATTTTTCCAAAGTGGCTGTTGTTGTTACATACAGCAAACAAATTTTTGAAAAAATTTTAGATAAAACAAATAAATTAGTAGCTCATTTGGCCAAATATTTATACCAAATCGGCTTAACGGCTAATATGGTTAGTATTGTTGGTTTCATCATTGGCTTGTTGGCTATTAACTTTTTGGCAATGTCTAACTTTTTTGCCGCATTGATTTGCATTTTGGTAAACCGTTTTTGTGATGCTTTGGATGGTGCTTTAGCTCGTCATGCCAAAGTAACGGATTTTGGTATTTTCCTTGATGCAACATTGGATTATGTCTTTTATGCCGGACTTATCTTTGGTTTTGCTTTAGCTAATCCAAGTGAAAATGCAGTTTCAGCCGCATTTTTATTGTTTGCCTTTACTTCTTCTGCTTGTGCAATGTTGGCTTATGCCATTGTTGCTTATAAAAACAAGGCTAAAAGTAAGATTGAAATTGCTAAATCTCCGTTTTATTTGGGTGGATTTGCGCAAGGGTTTGAAACTTTTATTGCAATGATTATCTTATGTTTGATTCCGTCAGGATTTTTATTTATATCCATTGTCTTAGGAATCTTTTGCTTTGTTAAAGCTTGCAGTGTGGTTATTGCCGCATATTATAATTTTGTGATTGCTCAACGTATTGTGAAAGATGAATAAATATGAAGTTTTTCAAGTTTTGTCTCATTAGCTTCGCTCTTGCGTGGAATCTGTTTTCTGCACATAAAGCTCTGGCTTTTACTCAAAATTATGAAACAGATAAAGTTAAAGTTACTTTATACACCAGCTTTGATTCTTTGAATACACGTCAAAATTTGGATGTGTTGGTTAAGTTTGAAATGAAAAACGGTTGGCATATCTTTGCTGAAAAAGTCGGTGATATCGGTGTGCCCACCAAAGTTCAATGGAAGCTGCCCACTTGGTTCCAATTAACACCTGAAGAATGGAGCCGATTTAAGCGCTTTGAAACAGAAGGTATTGTCCAATATGGTTATGATGATGTGGCTTATTATCGCACTTCTATCAAACCTTATGAAGCAGCCCATGGTCGTGTGGATTTTAGCGGAAAAATTACTTGGTTGGCTTGCAAAGATGAATGTGTCCCCGAAAAGTTTTTCTTTAACTTTACATTACCGACTACGCCTAAAGATTTATTGGTTAGTCCGTTGTTTGCTGAAGAATCTATTGCTTCTCAAAAAATGTTTAAGCCCGTGTTAACAGATATTGAAGAACAAAGTTTCATTAGTGTGTTGCTGATGGCTTTTCTTGGTGGACTTATCTTAAACTTTATGCCATGTGTCTTCCCTATTCTTACGCTCAAGGCTGTTTCTTTGGCGCAGGGAACTTATAATAAAATCAAATGCCGAATTGAGGCCTTGATTTATTTTGCCGGTGTGGTGACCTCATTTTTGCTTATGGCTACAATTTTGATTTGGCTCAGAAACAAAGGTGAAGATATTGGTTGGGGTTTCCAACTTCAATCTCCTTGGTTTGTAGGTGTGATGATTGTAATCTTTAGCATTATCTTTTTGATGTTACTAGATTTGGTTAACGTAAATAATCCGTTTGCTAATCATGTCGGACGCATCTCTTTTACCAAAAGAAAGATAAATGCCTTTATTACCGGATTTTTTGCCGTTTTGGTGGCAAGTCCTTGTACGGCGCCGTTTATGGGAATTGCCATCGGATATACTTTATCTCAACCTGTATATATTTATTATCCGATATTTTTAGCTTTAAGCTTAGGTTATGCCCTTCCCTTTACTCTAGCCGGATTTTATCCTAAAGCCGTACACAAAATTTTGCCCAAACCGGGAAAATGGATGGAAGTGTTTAAGAAAATTTTTGCTATTCCGGTGTTTTTTACGGTTGTTTGGCTTGTTTGGGTTCTTTATAGTCAGCTTACGGCTCGTCAGACAGATATTCCTAAAAATATGAACTGGCAAAAATTTGAAGTCAGTAAGGTGGAAACATTGGTTCAAGACAATCAGAAAGTGTTTATAGATTTCACGGCAAAGTGGTGCATTACTTGTTTGGTTAATAAGAAATTGGCTTTGCAATCAGATGAGTTTGCTAACATTGTTGAAGAAAAGAATATTCATCTGTTTGTCGCTGATTGGACCAATAATGATGAAAATGTTTCAAAAGCTTTAGAGGCTTATGGTCGTAAAAGTATTCCTTTGTATATTTATTATGACGGACATGGTAATGATTATAAAATATTGCCACAGCTTTTATCTAAAGATGTTTTGAAAAAAGAACTTAACTAAAGAAAAAGACCTCTTAAATCCAATTAAGAGGTCTTTTTTTTCTTACAAATAAAACGATGAGCCATTGTAATTAACCAGATAGATTTTTTCTGAATTTACTTGATTAAGCGGGCAACCAATAGAAATTAAAAAACATCTAAATATATATGGATCAAGACAAATCCCTATATACCCATGATGTTCAGAATCAATGATATTTTTTAGTGTCTTATTAATTCTATAGATTGCGTTTACTTTGCTTTCACCTTCTGAAAAACAAATTTTTTCGTGGCATTCAGCAGAGTTCCATTGTTGCCAAAGTTTTAATTCATCATCTTTTAATGAGTTAATACACAAACCTTCTACTGTCCCAAAATTAATTTCGGCAAGAGATTTTACTCTTGCAACGATTGTTCTGGAATATGGAAAAAGATGTGGCGGATGCGCAATGATATTTGCTGTTGCAAAGGCTCTTTGTGATGGACCTGAATAAATTATTTTAATGTTGAATTTTGAAATTTCATTAGCCAGTGCCATCGTGCGTTTTATTCCATTTTCGTTCAAATCAAGGTCTTTGGATTGACCTTCTATAATGTCCGAAGCTGATAAATCAGTTTCTCCGGAACAAAATAAAATGATTTTTTTTCGCATAATGATAAAGATTAATAATTTATATTTATTCTCTAGATATGATATTTTGCAAATAAGGTCAACAGGATTTATTGCTATGTGTGACTAGTATGCTTGAATGATATAATTTTATATATGGCAATAAAAAAGGCTTGTAAAAAATTACAAGCCTTTATTTTCAATGGTAGGCGCGTGGGGGTTCGAACCCCAGACCCACTGATTAAGAGTCAGTTGCTCTACCAACTGAGCTACGCACCCATAACACAGCGCAATATAATACCCATTATTTATTTTTGCAACAAATTTTTTTTATTATATGATATTTTTTAGTTAATATCATTTTAACCCTATTCTTCTATGATGAATTTATAATATATTTTGGAAAGGATGGTATTATGAATTGGAAAAAATTTTCACTTTCTTTGAGTGTAGCTACCCTTCTTGCTTTTCAAGCTCAGGCTCAAAATTTATCTCAAGCATCTACATACGATAGTTGTATTGATCAATCTGAGGGTAATAGTATGAAAATTAAAGATTGTATTACTCAAGAAACTCAAAGAATTATGGCCATGATTGAGCAAAAATATCAGCAATTGGCTTCTAATAAAGATTTTGATTTTTGGAATCAAGGAACTTTAATGTATTCCGGTAATTTTAGAAATTTATTAGATGAATGGACTGCTTACAGAGATAGATATTGCTCTTTATACGGATATTCTACTTCTCCAGGACAAGATGAAGGAATCGTTGCTCAGTTAAGTGCGGTTGAGTGTGTTTTAGAATTAACAAAACGCCAAAATAAAGATATGGATGTTATTTTAAAAAATTATAACAGCATTGGTGAATAAAGCTTAGAATTTAATATAAAAACAAGAGCCTTTAGAAGGTTCTGATGTCATGCCAACTTGCAACTTTAGTAAGTTGGCAATTTTTTTGACTATATATAATCCCAGTCCACTTCCTTTGTATGGGCTTTTTTTACCTGCTTTACCTTGATAATATTCGTCAAAAATAAATGGCTGTTCTTTAGAAGCAATCCCCTCTCCGTTATCTAATACGCAGATATAGGTTTCTTTGCCTCTTTTCTTTACACCGAGTAATATTTTATTGTGGCAATATTTTAACGCATTGGATAAATAATTGTTTAATATCCTTTCTAATAAAAATGGATCCGTATAAATTTTGACTTCAGTTTTAACAACCTTTATTTTAATGCCTTCTTCTTTTGATAAAATATCATATCTTTCTTTTAATTGCTTAAAGATATCTTGGAGTTTTATTTGTTTCTTATTTGGCGTTATGTCTTTTTTTTCTAATTTTGACATATCTAAGATGTTATTTAGATAATTTTGCAGTGAAGTGGCTGAGTTGTGAATCTTTCCAACCAAAATTTGTTGCCTGTTTGTAAGTTTTCCATCAAGCAGATTGTCAATAAAAAGGGACATGGCTGCCATTGGCTGCTGCATATCGTGACTGGTTTGTTTTAAAAAGTCACTTTTATTTTTGGTTAACATTTCAGCTGCTTTTTTGGCATTTTCAAGGGTTTGTTGTATTTCCATTAACTCAGTGACATCTTGGAATGTGCCCATAATTTTTCTATTATATTCATTTTGAACCAATTCTGCTTTATATCTGCAATATATTGTTTTTTGATCAGCTCTAACTAGCCGGATAATTCCTTCTATGGGCTGTTGTGTTTTGATTAAGTTTTGCAGTTTTTCTTTGTATTTTGGCCAATCTCTTTTATATATAATTTGTTTTATTATATTTTTATTGACCAAATTTTCATTTGATGCAACTCCAAATAAGCGGAACATTTCATTTGACCATGAAACTTTTTTGCTTTTTAAGTCCAGTTCCCAATAGCCCATCTTGGCAATTTTTGAGGCAAAGTCTAGGCGATATAAAGTTTCATTTAATGATTGTCTTAATTTGTACTCTTCTTTTACATCCTTGAAGCAAATAGCCAGAGTTTCTTCTGCTCTTTGTATTTTTACCAAATATGGTGTGTCATTGACTTGAATTTCAAACTTTTGCGGCAAATTTGTTTCTAAGCACCTATCCATATAATATTTTAGTAGATTGAACTGAAAATCAGTTAAAACTTCTGAAAAATCAGACGAATTGGCTAATGCAGGAAATAAATTTTCCCATCTGGAATTATGGCTTAAAATATGACCATCCGAGGTACTTAAAACCAAAATATCATCTGTTATATCTAAGAGCTTTTCCGTATTGTTCATTTTATGATATATTCACTTAAAAATTTTCCTAAATCAGAGTCAATTTTGAAAATCCAACCATTGTATAACATTTTACTATCTTGATAATAATTATAACCGGCTGTTAGCGGTAATTTAGATATTTCCATTTGTGGCTTTATCCAATAGTTGTCTTCAATATTAAACACATCTATTTTATATATAATTCCCGTATCTGTATATAACACTATAATTTTTTCAGCTTTTGTATCTTTTGTCGGCGTGTTTTCTTCTTTTTTAACATTCAGATATCTGAAATCTGCAAATACTTCTACAAGGTTTTCAATATCAACCATTTTTTGCTGCGGCGTATAAAATTCTCTTTCATTATCTGGTTGGAAAACAATTTGTTGTCCTGTATTGCTTTGCAATATAATGCTCTTAATGTTCTTTTTCATCAAGCTGAATAAAGGTTGTTGTAGCCAATTTGAAAGCTTTGTAGATAGCGTAAAATCTCCGGTTACTAAAAATATTGACTGGCTGTTTTTTTCTTTAACTAAATAATAATTATTTTGTTTTTGTCCGACAATTATGTCGTCTAAAATTTTATCATTAACGTCATAAGTGATAATTTCGATATCAGTTTCTTTCGCTTGCATGTTTTCTGTTGAAACCATTGCAATTTTTGAATTATTGATATTATTAATCAGTTGATTGGTCGATAATATGTCTGCAAAGTAATTATCCGCTTCTTTAACGCGCCAAAATTTATCTTGCATAAATAAGGTAATTTGAAGCTTTTGGCTTTTTACAACGATTTTTCCTATTTTGTTTCCCGAAATATTTGTTTTTTCAAATAAATAACGGCCTACTTGAGATTGTGTATATGGCAATCTTTGAGTTTTTAAGACATAATTATTTAAGGCTACGGACAATAATGTCAGAATAGCTAATATGATAACGGATTTTTTATTCATGCAACATTCCTATTTCTTGTTTTCTTTTACAACGCAAATAAAGCTTGGTTATTATTGTAATAAACAAAAGCAATAAAAACGGATAAAAGATCATGTTTTCAAGCATTACATAATTTACCTTTTGCATAATTTCTTGTTGTACTTGATAATCTAATACTTTCTTCTCTTCATTTAATTTATGAATTTTTCGAATAAAATCGTCATATTCTTGAATTTTTGATAATGACATTATGTTTTTCTTGCTCTTGAATGCATCTTGAAAATCTAAAAATTCTTTTTGTAATTTTCTTAAATCAGCATCCTTTTGTAAATATTCTTTTTGATATTTACGATATATTTTAGCCGAAATTTGATCCGCAATTGAATAATCATCCGTGTATAAATAATTTACACGTAATTTTGCCATTTCTGTGTTATTGCTCATATAGTCGACCAATGAAAGCAGAAAATCAGCATTATTATTGCTGGGAACTTGGTCATAAACTCTAGCTCCTTTGAGGTAGTTTATGGCGTTCCATTGTGTATCAGCCAAAAAATCACTATCTGAAAAAATAAATATTTTTGATGGTTTAAGACTACTCAAAACAAATGGCGGTAAAATTTCAATATCTGAAATATTTCCATAAATACTATCCGGATAAAAAGATTCGAACCAACCTTCTACCAAATAACCTATTGCACGATTGCCTTTTTCTTTTTTTAAGTTATTTATTATTTTTTCAGATATCTCAGTTTTAGCAATATTTGTATCCAAAGTACCAATATTTTCTGATGTGGTTAAAATTTTTGTATACGTTGCACTGCTTATAGGAGATACGGTAATTTCTCCGGCTGAGGAAAATGAAAGCTTGTGCGGTTTGGCAATCTCATCCGGAGTATTAATTTGTGCTTGATTTATTTCAAAATACAAATTTTCAGTATTTTGTGTATCAAGAAAACTAAAATAGTTAGTTTTATTATCTGACATGTCTTGAATTATTTTATTTTCATCCATAAATATGCCTAAATGATTCAACCAAGGTAATAGACTAATAGTATTCTTTTTGGTGTATGGATATCTTTGAGCTATGGTTTCTGCATATGGGTCAATAAAGAGAATAAGATTACCGCCTCGCATAATGAATTGATCCAACGCATAGGTTAATTTCTCATCAACTTTTTGCGGAGCATATAAAATTAATGTTTTTATTTCTTTAGGAATTGAGATGCTGGTTCTGCTTAATTCTGTTAAAACATAGTCTTCTTTGATTTTATTAAATGCTTGCCAATCCATAATGTTTCCACCATATGATATCACTCCGATTTGAGCTTTATTATATCCGGAAAGTTTGGCCAAGATTCTTGAAATATCATATTCGGTATAATTTTGTCTTTGAATAGAAAAATATGGAATAGTGTATTTTTCACCAAGATTATTACTGAATACGGCTCCGAAATATAAATTTTTGGTATTGCTATTGTCTGGAAATGCTCTGATTTTTTCTGATTTTGCTTCGTATTCTGTCGCGCTATATGGTTCCGGTGATTTTACATTGATATTTATTTTTCCTTTCGAGGCTGCTTGATATTTGTTGAGTAGCCTTAATAAATATTGGCTTTGAATTCCCAATTCAGGATATTCTGCGCTTAAATCTTTTGACATGTATAATGTGATATTAACACGTTTAGGTAGGTTTTCTGCAATGTTTAAACTTTCGTTTGAAATACTGTATCTGTGTTTTTGGGTTAAATCGGCTTTTTTATCTCCCAAAAGAAGAGATGTGGTTTCCATTAGGCTGGTGAACAACACAAAACTAAGCACTATAACTGCCAAGAAAAAAATATTTTTTATTATTTTTTGTCGTAACATCGTTGTTCCCCTAGCCTTTTTTATATTCCAATATTCTAATGTTTAGCCATATTCCTACTATACTTAGCAAAACAAAGTAAAAAACATTATCCAAGCTAATTTGTCCTGTTAAAAAATCGTAGTAGTGATAATCGAAATTTAAGCTATTTTGCAGACGTATATAGATGTCTTCTTGTTCTTTTGTTAAATGTAATAAACGGCTGAAATCTGCAAAACTTATTAAAAATAAAGCCAATAATGTTCCAATATAAGATATGGCAGATGATGTGCTTAAAGCTGAAATCATACAGCCGATGGCGCAAAATGCACACCCCATTAAGAAACACCCAAAATATGTGGTTATAATGTTTAAATTATCCATATTATAATTTAATGTGCAATAGAGCCAAAACGGAAATGATATGAAAAGTAAAAAGCCAATAATACACAGACAAGACAAAAACTTTCCCAAAACTAACTTTGATAAGCTAATCGGTTGTGTTAATAAAAATTCGATTGTGCCGTATTTTCGTTCTTCTGCCCATAATTTCATGGTTATGGCCGGACAAACAAAGATAAATACGATATTTTGAAATGAAAAGAATGAATATAATCCAGCGTTGCTTAAGCTAAAGAAACCACCCATAAAAAAGTTTAGAAAAGTGGAAAGGAAAATATAGCTACCACCGATTATCCATAAAGACCAACCGTTAAAAAACGTATAATTTTCTTTTTTTATTAATGCGAATAATTGTCTCATTTATTTGGCCTCGTTGGTTATTTTGTAAAAAGCGGTGGCTATATTATGCTCAGGAAAGAGCTTTTTAAGTTCTTCGGGTGATGTGTCTTTAACCAGTTTCCCTGAGTTAAGTAGGATTACTCTATCAGCTAAAGCTTCCACCTCTTCCATAATATGTGTGGAAATGATAACAATTTTATCTTTGGCATAGCTGCGTATAAATTCTCTGAATTTGACTTTTTGATTAGGGTCAAGACCTTCTGTTGGTTCATCTAAAATTAAAATATCTGGATTATTTAATAAAGCAGATGCTATACCTACTCTTCTTTTATATCCCTTAGAAAGGCTTTCTATTTTTTGTTCCACAACGTCAGATAAGTCTAAAACCTCTAGAACATATTTTATTCTTTCCCAAACTTGGGCTTGAGGAATGTTTTTTATGTCTGAACAGAATTTTAAGAAATCAAGAACGCTCATTTCATAATATAAGAATCCGTTTTCGGGAACATATCCGATTTTTTTTGCACATTCAATTCTATCTTTTTCCACATCGGTTCCAAAAATAGTGACACTTCCTTGTGTGGGCGTTATGAATCCGGTAATCATTCTCATTAAGGTCGTTTTTCCTGCACCGTTAGGCCCTAAGAGAGAAACAACCTCTCCTCTTGAGATGCTGAAGTTCACATTATCAACAGCCTTTTTCTTATTATAATATTTGCATAAGTTTTTTACTATAATCATAGAAACATCCTTTAATTTCTTTCTTCCTATATTAAATATTTTTTTTTAAATTTTAACAATTATTTTCATTTTTCAAAATGATTGGTGACAAAATTTTATTTTTGCTATATCTATATAAGAAATTTGAATTTATTTATGAGGATAATATGATAACTGAAACTTATTCAAAAGAAGAAGCCAAAGACCTTAAAATGGGAATTTATGCGGCTTTGATTATCATTCTTATTTCATGTGTCTATGTCATTAATAAAGAAACCCTTTCTCATAAAAGTGAGGGAAATTACTATACCGTTGATGCGCGCTTTAACAGAACAGACGGTTTGTTGGTTGGAGATGATGTTAGAATGGCCGGCGTGAGCATTGGACGTGTGGTTAATGCTAAGTTAGATGAACATTTTAAGGCTATTTTAACTTTGGATATTAAAGAAAGCGTACAAATTCCTGATGATAGCAGCGCATCTATTGTCAGCTCAAGTATTATGGGCAAAAAATATATTGAAATCGAACCGGGTGGTTCAATGGACTATATTCCTCGCGGCGGTGAATTTTCTTATACACAAGATGCTATGGTTTTAGAAGAACTTTTAGACAGAATCATTAGTATCGGTAAATCTAATCGCAGCAAAAATGTTGAAAATAAATAATTTTTTATTAAGGGAGTTAATAATGAATAAAAAACCGGTTGAAACAATTATGGGCATTGTGGTGCTTTTTGTCGCTGCTTTTTTCTTATATTTTGCCTTCAAAGTTTCTGATTTACAAGTTGTTAAAGGATATAACTTAACTGCTAATTTCTTAAAAGTCGGTGGCTTAAATGTGGGTTCTGATGTCCGCATTAACGGTATTAAGGTTGGTTCTATCGTTGAATTAGGCTTGGATGAAACGGACTATATTGCTAAAGTTAAAATGAGTATCTTGCCTAATATTAAGCTCCCGAATGATAGTGTGGCCGTTATTGTCGGTGATGGTTTGATGGGTGATAAATTTATTAAAATTGAACCCGGAAAATCTCAAAAGTTTTTCCAAGACGGCGATACAATTACTAAAGTTAAAGACTTTAAAGCTTTAGAAGATATGGTCGGTGAAATCATTTTCATGGTAACAGATGATGGTAAATCAAACTAAATTAAATTTGTTTTTGGGAATCAGCGCTTTGGGCCTTTTTAGTGCTCAAAGTGCTTTTTCTGCCGAAATTGATACTAATATTGCTCAAATGCAGGCAATGGATAAAATTACCGGACAAGTCAGCATCATTGAAGTTCCGGTTAATTCTCATAAGCGCTTTGGCAGTTTTGATATTTTAGTTCGTTCTTGCAAAACCAGATCTCCGGAAGATACTCCTGAAAATTTTGCTTTTGTGGATGTTATTGATGATTATAATCAAAAACCTGTCAACATTTTCAGAGGTTGGATGATTTCTTCTTCTCCGGCTTTGAATGCAATTGAACACCCTATTTATGATGTTTGGTTGCTCAAATGCATTAATGGAAATGTAGATCCAAAATCTTTGCTTTCTAAAGAAGAGTTGGCTGCCAGAGATAAAGTGGAAAAAGCGTCTAAAACACCTGTCGATAACAAATTGAAAAAATCTGTTGTCGGAGAGCCTAAAAAAGAAGAAGATGTAAAGCCTGAAGCTAAACCTCAAGCCACTGATGCAATAAAAGAAGATGCTTTACCTCAACATGAAAATGTAAATAGAGAGTTATTAGAACAAAATATTCAAGATAAAAAACTTGAAACCAGCCCCGTGGACAATATTAAAGAGGTTCCATCCGAGCCATCTTTACCTATTGATGAAAATGCCTCTTTGCAAGAGGACGGTGCTCCTAAATCTTTATTAAATTTCTCAAATAACCGCATTGAAGAAGAAAAAGAAGATACTTCTGAGGTTAAAGAAATCATTCAGGAAGATGATGTTCTTCAAGAAGACAATGCTCCTCAAAATCTTATTCAAGAAAAAGAAATTGCACCAATAGAGCCTCAAGTTCAAGAAGAAACTTCTGATAATAATATTGATATTGAAGCTATTGATGAAGAGCTTTCTTCTTTAGATAATAACTAAAAATATTTAATTTATAAAAAAGCCCATCGTTATAAAAACTTTGGGCTTTTTTTATGATATATGCATCTGAATTGTTTATTTTTTCCAGAAGTTTTTGGTAAATATAATCAAAACAGTCATAACTTCTAATCTGCCTAACAGCATACCAAAAGAGCATACATATTTGGCAAAATCTGAAAGCGGGGCATAACTTCCTGCAGGACCAATGATGTTCCCTACCCCCGGTCCGGCGTTGGTGATGCATCCGATAGCGGCACTGAAAGCGGTTGCTAAGTCTATGCCTGTTATGGCAATTAAAACTGTTAAAAAGGTTATGCTTAAAGCAAAAAATGAAACGAAGACAAAAACAGAATAAATGATTTTATTGTCCACGGTTAAATTTTTGATTTTTACCGGCATAATTCGGCTTGGTTCTGTCAGGTTAATTATAGATTTTTTCAAAAAAGCAATAATTACTTGCCAACGGAAAGATTTTACACTTCCAGCGGTGGAGCCGGAACAACCTCCTGTTAAAGCAAAGATTAAAAATATGGTTTGAGTGAATGCCCCCCATAGCATATAATCAGTTGATACAAAACCACAATCTGTCGTTATGGAAACAACATTAAATGCTGATACTCTCAATGCCTGAAAAAAGTTATAATTTGGGTTGGTGTAGCTTAACCATACGGTTGTGAATAAAATATAAAATACAAGTGTTTTTAAGAAAAAAGGAACTTGCGCACTTCTGAAAGAATTTTTGAATTGAGGTTTGAAAATGGTTAAGTACCATGTCAGAGGCAATGATCCTGCTACCATTCCTAAGATTAAAACAATTTCGGCTTTGAGATTGTCAAAATATCCGACAGATGCTGTTTTGGTGGAAAAACCACCAGTAGAAACTGCTGCTAAGGCATGATTTAGAGCATCAAATTTACCCATGCCGCTAAATATTAAGCCAACAAAAGTTAATGCGAGCAATAGTACATATATAACAATAATTCTTTTGGCTATATAATTGATTTTTGGCATTAGTTTTTCATTTAAATCGGAACTTTCTCTTTGGAAAATTTCCATACCACCAATTCCTAATAAAGGTAACAAAGCCACGGCAAAAATAACAATACCGACTCCTCCTAGCCCATTAAGTAAAGAGCGCCACATCAGAATTGATTTTGGTAAGTTGTCAATGTCGGTAAAAATGGTAGCGCCCGTTGTCGTAATGCCTGAAACCGCTTCAAAAAAAGCATCAGCCCATGAACTGGTTGTTTCACACAAGATAAATGGAAATGAAGCTAAAACAGAAAGCGCAAACCAACTAAAACAAGTTAAAAGATAACCTTGTCTTATGGAAATTTTTTCAATTTTTAAATGATTGCCTAAATATAAAGATAAACCTATAAATAATGATATGATTGCAGATGTTAAAAACGGAGACCAATAAAAAGAATTGTAATAAATGTCTATGGCTGCCGGAATAAGCATCGTAAGACCTAAAATACTTACAAAATAACCGCTTATCATAAAAATAGGTTGCCACATTTAATTTCTCCTGATTTATTGCAAATCAACGTTTTTTGAATATCCTTTTTCTACCAATAACCTATTGATATTTTCTGAATTTACATAGCAATTTACGGTGCCGATATTTTGATATGTGTAGGCAATAATTTTGCATTTTACAATATTTTCAGCTATAACAGTTTCTAACAATTGTTGAGCTTTAATTCCTTGAGATGAATCGGGATTAACATAAATGCCATGCAAATAATATCTGATACCATTTACAATCAGCTCATTCGCGTTTTTAACCTGCGCATGACCTTCTACAACTTCTTTGTTCTGGGCGTATATCAAAGGAAGTTTCTTTTCTTTTGTTTCTGTTTGAGGCGCACCCTTATCAGAGTTTGCTTGTGCTTCAGATGCAATCTCTTTAACCTTTTGCTGATTTTGAATTGTTTTTAAAACATCAATTGTATCCGGAGCTTGCTTAGCTTTTTCAAACATTTTTCTTCTAACTTCAACCGGATTTTGCACTTCTTGTGGCTCTTTTGTCTTTTCAATAAAGCTATCTTTATTGATGGTTTCGGCTGAAGCAACAAGCTCTGATAAATCAGAAACGGTTTTCTTTATATTGTTTACGTCTGAAATAAAATCCATTGAAGGTAAACTTAATGCCGATGTAACACCTGAAATTTTGGCTTTTATTTTGCCATAATACCACAGATGTACTTCGGTTGGCTTAGCTCCCATAAAAGTGGGAGCTAAGTATCCAATCATTAAAATCGGAACAAAGATTAAGGGATTGCGAAACGGGAATGTTACAAACAAAAACAAATTGTGAAAGAACTTTCCCCAACCTTTAAGTCTTAATCCTGCTCCGAATTTTCTCATTATTTTGCACTTCCGTATTTTTGTTTCAACTCTTCAACGCGTTCAGGAGTGATTCTTTCAAACAAAGTATCTCCAACGCTAAACTTGTGTCCGGCTTGTAAAGCGTTCATTTCTTTTTCAACGTTAAAGTCTTTAATAGAAGTAACATCTTTTAAGCTTAAGCCAAGTTTGTTCATCATATCTTCGGCAACTTTGGGCATAATCGGTGCGCTCAAAATTGCAAAAATACGAATTAAGTTGATGCAATTTCTTAAAATAGCGGCAGCGCGAGCCGGATTTTCTTTAATCACAGTCCAAGGTTCAGCAACAGAAATATAGTTATTGCCTTCTACCCAAATAGCACGTAATTCGTTGGTAGCTTTGCGGAATTCTAACTCTTGCATATATTTGAAGTAGTCATTAACGTGTTCTTGCAAAGTTTTAATCAATTCAGCTTCAATCTCAGTGTTTTCACCGCCTGCAGGAACCTCTTCGCCGATTTTTGATGCGGTCATTTTCAACACTCTGGAAACAAAGTTACCTAAAACACCGTTTAAGTCTTTATTGACAACAGCTGCAAACAAATCAAAGCTAAATGAGCTGTCTGAACTTTCAGGCGCATTTGCCATCAACCAATAACGCCAGTAGTCTGCCGGATATTCTTTAACGGCGTCTTCAGCAAAAATACCGCGTTTTTCAGATTTTGAAAACTTACCACCCTCATAGGTCAAATAGCTGAAACCTTTTAAGGTTTTTACCAAAGTCCATGGTTCACCTGTTCCGAGCAAGGTTGCAGGGAAAGAAATTGAGTGGAATGGAACATTGTCTTTACCCATGAATTGGACATAGTCCACATCCTTGGCACCATACCACCATTCTTTCCAATCTTTACCGTTTCTGTCTGCCCAGTTTTTGGTAATACCGATATAACCAATCGGAGCATCAAACCAAACATAGAAAACCTTATCTTCATAACCAGGTTTATTTACTGGGAAGCCCCATTTTAAGTCACGGGTGATGCAACGTTCTTGCAAACCTTCTTTGAGCCATTTTTGTGCAATTGAGTATGCAATATCCGGCCAATATGGTTCACGTGTTTTTACCCAATCTGCCAATTTTGCTTCAATTTTGGGAAGCTTTAAGAACAAGTGTTTGGTTTCTCTGACTTCCAAATTGGTAGAGCCGGAAATGGTTGAACGTGGGTTAATCAAATCTGTCGGTTCCAAAACCTTGGTGCAGTTTTCGCATTGATCTCCCCTTGCCTTATCATAACCACAATAAGGGCAAGTGCCTGTGACATATCTATCAGGCAAAAAGCGTTCATCATCAATGGAATAAATTTGTTTGATTGTTCTTTCTTCAATCATACCGTTTTTATCCAAGGCATCAAAGATATGATAAACCATTTCTTTGTTTTCATCGAAAGTGGTACGACCAAAGCAGTCAAAAGAAAGCTCAAAATCATCATAAGTTTGTTTGTGACGTTGATGATATTTGTTGCAATATTCTTCAATCGGCATACCTTCTTTTGCGGCGCCAACTTCAGATGGAGTGCCGTGTTCATCTGTTCCGCCAATGTACAAAACCTCGTTACCCATCATTCGCATGAAACGCGCATAAACATCTGAGGGTAACAAACAGCCAACCATATGGCCCAAATGCGGCACGCCGTTTACATACGGTAATGCAGAAGTAACTAAAGTTTTAGACATTATAAAATTCTCCAATAAAAAATTTTTTGTTATTTTGTTTTTTTTAACGTTGCGATTTTACAACAATTTGCAAATTTCTCAAGCAAAAAAAGCATTTTTTTATCAAGATATGCCTCATATTTATGACGGAAAAAGACCTTGATTTGCAAAAATTATCTGATATATTCGCTTTGACGTTGAATTATTAAAATTATTTATTATGAAAAATGTTAATGTTATTGGAAATTCTTGTAAAATCGATGGTAAAATCGGATATTTTAACTCCATCGGAGACTTTGTTAAAATTTGTGAAAGCTCAGTAATCGGTAATTGTTGTCAGATTGGTCAAAATGTTTGCATCGGTAGCAACGTTTGTATTGGCAATAATGTTATTATTGAAGATGATGTTAATATTCCAGACGGATGTGTTATTGGTAACAGCGTTACCATCAGAAGCGGTGTTGTTATGGACATCAATAATATTATCCATGATAGATGCATCGTTTGTTCTCATACACATATCGGTAAGAATAATAAATTTTTCTTAGGGTCTGTTATTGGTTCTTTTTCTCATGAAGTTACGGATAAAAAACTGCAAGGAGAATTATTTATCGGAGATGATAACTGTTTTGGTGAAAATTGTTATATCAGTTGCGGTAAAAAAACTGAAAGAGGCTCTGAAACACGCATCGGCAACAAAGTACATATCCAAAATAATGTTTCTATCGGTTTTAACTCTAAAATTGCCGAAAATGAGAATTTCCCTTTAACTAAGGAAAAATTCTCTACGCTTATTTCATCCGGCGTTTTTCTTGGAGATTCTGTAGAAATCAGCGCATCTTGTGTGTTGGAGCCACATGCTTTGGTTAGACCACATTGCAAAATCGGTGCCGGTACTCTTGTTAGAATGAATTCTTGTGTTTCTCAGGATGTACCTCCTTTTTCCAAGATTATCGGTAATCGGATCGTAGGGTATCACAAACGTCCATTGGCTGAAAACCTAGGCTTTGATACATATGATGATGAATATCTGAAATTCGTTGGGTATATGATTGAAACAGCTTGTCAGTCGGCAAATGCTTATGAAGCCATAGAAAAACTGCAAAAGTATAAGGGACAAGGTCAATGGTATGACAAAGCCCTCGGCGTTATTGTTGAATTTCTTGAAAAAAATCAAAATTGTTGCAAGCTTATGAAATTTGAAAAACAAGTAATGTAACGCATAAAAGCGCCCCGATTTTTATAAATCGAGGCGTTTTTTTTATAAATATATGTTGACGCAATAGACAAAAGGTGATATGCGTATTTTTAGTAAAAAATATTATTGTTTAACTAAAAAAATATCATTATGAAAAAGTTTTTTAATTTTATGGATGAACTTATTGACGATTTACAGAATTCCTCTTTTTTTATAGGATTAGCATTGATCGCTTTGATTTTTGCTGTTGTTTGGGGGGGATTGAAGGTCTTTTCATCCGGCATGGGTAGTAATTTATCTCTTATTAAAGACGGGGTGACCATGGATGTGTGTATCACTGGAACGAGTGATCGTCCGTTCTTTGATGTTACGGACTATGGTAATGATTACGCCTTCTTTGTTCAAGAAGCTATCAACGCCTACCCGTTGGAGGTTGTGTTAGAAAAGCGAACGGATATTATAGCCTATGCGGATTCTGCTTTTTATCAAAAGACAGGTATTAAGGCTTCTGTTTGTATTGACATAAGCCTGAATGAAAATGTCCAAAAGGCACTGGCGGCCAAAAAGATTGCAGAATTAGATTTTCAGTCTTTGCAATATCAACTTGCAAAAGATAGTTTAATTTCTGCTAAGGCAAAAAAAGATTCTGAGGGTTACACACCTGCCGCCGAACGATTGGAAAATCGTCGCGACCAGCGTCTTAACTCTGCCAAAAACAGAGAAAGCAATGAACAGATTGAAAACCGAAAAGCGGAAGCTTTGGAAGAAGCCGCATCTAATGTCGGTTTTTTGAGCGGTGATTTAACTATCGTTCAAAAGTAAAAAACTAAAAAAACGCCCCGATTTTTATAAATCGAGGCGTTTTGCTTTTTAATATTGCGGTAATAATTTGCCTTGCAATAAAAATTCGGGTAATTTTTCAAGTTTTGACGCACCGGCAGCTTTTTTGTGTCCGCCGCCACCAAAACTTGCAGCTATTTTTGATACGTCTACATTATCTTTGGCTGTGTAGAATGATAAATTCCACTGATTTTTCTTGTTCATATAAAAGTTTATCATAACATCATAATCTTTAATGTTTTCAACAGAATCAAAAAACTCGGAATATCCTTGCGGCATATTGGCACAAATGCAACGCAATCCCATATATTGGCTTTCAAAAGCAATACAACGCACCAAACGATAGTTTCTCACCTTAATCCAAGATAAAATTGCCTCACCTTTGGCAACAGTTTCATCAATATCAATTTCATTATTAATCAACTTTTGCCAAATTTCGTCTTGCGGTTTGTTAACCCCCATAGACTGAATGGCATATTCAAACGGGCGAACTCTTTTGTCTTCTAACAAAAACAAGTCATTTAAGCCCAAAAGTTTAATGCCTTCCGGTAAGGGCTTGTTGGGATAAAAATATTCCCATGTCAAACACATGGCCGCAGTCCCTACTCTTCTCAAGCCTTTAATTTGCGGCTTGCCGTTCTTTACAGCTTCTTCATATTCATTAATGACGGAGACATGGTGATCTATCCATGTAAAGTCTTTGGTCTCATTTAACTCAAACATAAAATCAAGAGGCAAAGCAATATCACAAACAACAATCTTGTCATGTTTTCTTATCTCATCATAAGGGATTTCCATATCATGATTGAGGCCAAAAAACTCGATTTCAGGATAAACACTTTTAACAATTCCGGCTGATCCTTTGCCGTCATGGTCGGCTACATGATAAATACACAACATTTTCTTTTCCTCTCTTTTCTTATCTTAATTCTTCTTACCATTCAAAACTTATACCGTCATAGGCCGGTGATACATAGTCAGGTGTTTGTTGGTTTATACCATCAAAGTCACATTCACTGGCCATATGATTTATAATCACTTTTTCTGGGTTTATTTCTTTTATCACATTCATAACCATATCAAATCCGGCATGGGCTCTTTGTTCAAACGGTGTGGTCAACGGTATGGTTAATAGCTTTGGTCTTTGTGTAATTTGCTTAAATGCGGATGGTGGCAATGTCTTGAAATCTGCTATATGAACATATTCGCCATCATTAAACACATATCCGACCGAAGGTGCGTTATGCCCTAACAGTTTGATTGCGGTTATTTTGACATCATTAATATAAAACGGATGATTGGCCTTTATTTCGTGCAAACGATAACTCGGGGTATAAAATAAATTTTTCTTTTTTGTAAATCTGCCGTCAACCAGATATTTAAACCTGCTTTTTATCGTCTTCAGAGTTTCCTTTGCGGCATAACACTCAATGCTTAAATTCTTTATCTTATCCAAGACATCATAATTATAAACGCCTCGATTATAAGCAATTTGCCCATGTTCAGCATAAACATCGTGCAGACGAATGCGGGTGATTTCTCTTAAATCATCAATACCATGCAAGTGGTCTGCATGCGCATGCGTATACAAAACGGCATCAAGCTTTTTGATGTTATGAGTAATTAAATGCTCTCTGATATCAGGAGATGTATCTATTAATATTTTTGTATCATTAATCTCTACATATAAATCTGTTCTGGTTCTGATGTTTTTAGGATTATTCGGATTACATTCTCCCCAGCCACTACTTAATGACGGAACACCCGGAGCTGCGCCGGCGCCCATAACAATTACTCTAGACATTAATACTCGTATCTCCCTTTATCGCTTGCTTTTCTAAACAGTTTATAAAAGTTATCTGAAGTTGCTTCGGCAAGCTTATCAAAGCTTATGCCCTTAATTTGGGCTAATTTTTCTGCCGTGTGCAAAACATAGGAAGGCTCATTTCTGTGTCCTCTTTGCGGAACAGGTGCCAAAAACGGAGAATCTGTTTCCACCAACAATCTTTCCAGAGGAACATCGGCAAAAATATCTCTTAAATCTCCTGATTTGTTAAACGTAATTATTCCTGATGCAGAAATATAAAAACCGATGGACAACGCAAAATCGGCCAATTTTTTTGAAGATGAAAAACAATGTATTTCACCCAAAAAAGGCTTTTGTTTATACATTTCATCTAAGATATTGATGGTATCTTCATCGGCATCTCTTGTATGAATAATTAACGGCAGCCCTGTTTCTTGCGCTGCTTTAATCTGCTCTTTAAAGACTTTTATCTGAACATCTCTTGGCGAATAGTCGTAATAATAATCTAAGCCACACTCTCCAATGCCGACAATTTTTTTGTGTTGAGCCGCTTCGATAAAATCTTGAGCCGTGATATTGGGATATTCCTCGGCATTGTGCGGATGAACGCCAACAGAGGTGTATATAAAAGGATATTTTTCAGCCATTTCAAGTTGAGCGGATATTTCACCAATATTGTTGCCGACATTCAGCATTGTTGTAACGCCGTTTTCTTTGGCGCGCTCTATCATCTCTTCAAAATCTTCTTCAAAATCATCATAAGTCAAATGACAATGACTGTCTACTAACATACTATATCCTTTTATTTAAGTTTACAATTACATTCATCAGCGCTTGTTTTTTATCTAAATTTAAGGCTGACGTTTCATTAAAGATTTTGATACTTTCTTCCCAAGATTTGGCAAAATCTTCTAAATTTTGAGCCTTTTGAATGTTTTCTGCAATAAATTTTAGAATTAACTCTTTCACCAACTCATATTTTTCTTCACTTGCCGTATATAAATTTACGAAGTCAAGCAAGCTTTTTAATTCTAATTCTTTACTCAAAATTATTTCAGATAATGATTTATAAACGCTTAACGCGTCCAAGTCTACATAATTTAAGGCTTTGCCAATGCTACCCGAGCATAATGAAGATAATTCTTTGATGCTTGCTTCATCAACATCGGGGCGATAGCGTCTTAATAATGATGCCACCACTTTTTCATCTAACGGCTTTAGGTTTATTTTGGCGCATCTAGATTTGATTGTCGGCAATAATCTGTTCGGGTTATGGCTTATCAGCATCATTAAGGTTTTATACGGCGGTTCTTCCAAAACCTTTAAAATTGCGTTGGCACTGGCTGAATTCATATCATCTATACTGTCAACAATGACTACTCGCCAGCCATCATTACCAGATTTTTTTGCCAAAAATTCGTTAATCGTTCTAACTTCATCAATGCGGATATTGGTTGACTTTTTTAAGCTTTTTAATTCTTCATCATCCAAAGCATCCCCGTCTTTGATGGCTTTAATTATCTTTTTCTTGTCAGTTTCGATATAATCTCTTTCAATGATTTTCAAATCAGGATGAGAATTATTGGCTATTAAGCGATATACATTACTCTCTGGAGAAACATCTAAGGAATTATATTCTTGGCGTTTATTTTCATCAGCAGAAAGCAAAAAGCGAGCAAATTTATATGCTAAAGTTGCTTTGCCTATACCTGAAATTCCACTAATCAGAATAGAGTTGTGCAGTTTGTTTTCTTTCCATGCATCTAATAAAAATTTTTCTTCTGTTTCATGTCCGAGAAGATAGCTGTTGTTTTTGGGAGATATGTTTACATCTTCAGCCATCTTACTTTAACCCGAATCTGTTAGAAACATATTCCACAATTTCTTTATGCAAGGTTTCAATATCTTTATTTGCATCAAAGATAACAAAACGCTCCGGTTCTTTGGCGGCTATTTCTAAAAAGCCTTTTCTTAAGTTTTCATGAAACTCTAAAGCTCTTCCTTCATGACGTAATTCTTTAACCTGCATACCTTGCGCTTTTTTCAAAGAACGAGATAAACCGATTTTTGGATCAATATCTAATAAAATGGTTAAATCGGGCTTAAAATCACCGACAGCAAGATTATACAAATCTTGCAAAATGTCTTTATCAATTTTTTTGTTATAGCCATAATATTGATAAGCCACGGTTGAATCTGCAAAACGGTCACTTAATACCCATTGTCCATTATTCAAAGCCGGCCAAACTTTTTTGGTCATATGAATACGTCTGTCTGCATAATATAATAATGCTTCGGCAACGGCATCCATTTTATCCGGATCTCCGGTTACAAGAATTTGTCTTAATTCTTGTCCGACCTCTGTGCCACCCGGTTCTTTTGTTAAAACGGTTTGAACACCTTTTTTTGCCAAAAAATCTGCCAATAATTTTATTTGGGTTGATTTTCCGGTTCCCTCGCCGCCTTCAAAAGTAATGAATTTTCCGTTGCCTTGCATAACTATTCTGCTCCAAACAGTAAGTATTTGATATTTTCAATAATACGACCGAACCATCCGATTTTTTTGATGTCTTTATTGGCAATTAAATCAACCTCAAAAGTTTCTTGACCGGGAACTTCTACTCTGACAACGCCCAATTTATCTCCTTGCGCAATCGGTGCTTTGACAGGTTTGTTGTATACTGCCGTCATCTTTACCTTTGAGGCTTTGCTCTTTTTGATGGTTTTCAAAACATCTTGATTAACCAATAAATCAACCGTTTTATCTTCACCAAACCAAACCGGAATTTCGGCAACTTTTTGACCTTGTTTTAAGACTTTATAATTATCAAATTCTCTAAAGCCCCAGTTCATTATTTTTTCAGCTTCTTCTGAGCGTTCTTTATTTGAAGACAAGCCGCTCATAACGCTGATTAAACGTCTGTCACCTCTTTTGGCTGAACCGGTTAAGCAAAAGCCTGCTTCTTCCGTGTGTCCGGTTTTTAAGCCATCTGCTTCCGGCATGCTATATAACAACGGATTACGGTTTCCTTGTTTGATGTTATTGTGGGTGTAATTTCTTTCTGAGAATATATGGTAATATTCTGGGAACTCTTTAATGATGACGCGAGCTAATTTTGCCAAATCTTCAACAGACATTCTTTGATCCGGGTGCGGCCAACCTGTTGCATTGGCAAATGAGCTATTGTTCATGCCTAGTTTTTTAGCTGTTGCGTTCATTAAATGCGCAAAATCTTCTTCTGAGCCTGCAATGTTTTCTGCAGCAACAATACAAGCGTCATTACCGGATTGAATAATGATACCTTGAATTAAGTCTCCTACTCTGACTTTTTCCTTTACGTTCAAAAACATGGTGGAGCTACCACTTGCGGCACCGCCTTTGCGCCATGCATTTTCACTTACCGTAAAGACATCATCTTCACTTAAAGAACCGTCTTTGAGCTTTGAAAAGATGATATAAACAGTCATTAACTTACTCATAGATGCCGGTGGAATCATTTTTTGAGCATCTTTGGTATAAAGATATTGGCCGGTATCATAATCCATTAAAATCAAATTTTTTGCCTTTGTCTCAATTGCCTGAGCAGAAGAAATTCCGCCCAATAAAACGCCTGAAACAATCAATGTAGACAAATATAATTTTGTTTTAGATATCATCTTTTTTTCCTTATTAAATCTATTCATTTACAAGTGTTGCATCAACTAAACCTGCATTTTTAATTTTGCTTAAAACCGTGTTGGCTTCATTTTGTGCGGCGTATGGTCCTACTCTCACACGATAAAATCTGTTTCCGGATACATCCACCGGAACAATTTTGATATGACCATAGTCCATTAATTGTCTTTTCAAATTTTCTGCCATAGATTGTTTGGAAAAAGAACCAACTTGAATATATAATTTTCCATCAGTTTGGCTTACTTGTTTTTGCGGAGTGTATATGCTTACAGGCTTTTGCGGAATGGAAACAACTTGGTTGCTTTTATAATTTGAGGCGTAGGTGTTACCTTTAGCTCCTGTTAAAGCGGCTTTCAAAGCCTTACTCTCTTTTTCCATAATTTCAACTTTTACTTTGGCTGTTCCTTGAGTTTGAAAGCCCAAAAGCTGAGAGGCTCGCTTAGAAACATCAATGATTCTGTTTTTTGCAAACGGACCTCTATCATTTACACGCAAGACCAAAGAACGTCCGTTTTCCAAGTTTGTTACGCGAACAATTGACGGTAATGGCAAAGTTCTGTGTGCTGCCGTTAAAGTATTCATATCATAGATTTCACCGTTAGCCGTATATTTGGCATGAAAATCTTTGCCGTACCAAGAAGCTGTTCCGGTTTCAACATAATCATAATCTTCTTCAGGATAATACCATTTACCGGCAATTTGGTACGGACTTCCAACCTTATAGGTTCCGCCTTTGCCGCTGATGGCCGCAGATTGAGAATATAAATCTAACTTGTTGCTGGCGCATGATGTTAATGTTAAGTTTACAATTGTTAACAAGGCCAGAAGCTTATAACCATTTTTTACCATTAATTTTCCTATCTTATAAAAACCTGCGTTCTAATTTAATCTTAATTTTATCTTTCGTAAAGCAACTTTATTTCTTTATAGATAACTTTTTATCTGGAACCGGAATTTTGAACCCGATGGTTGTATCATAGTTTTTGATTAAACTCATTAATACAGCATCAGGATAACCGTCTTGAACCAAATGAGCTTCTTTTTGTATTTTCTTGATTGCTTCTTTGGTTTTTGATCCTAAAATTCCGTCTTCTGATAATTTTTGCTTTGAATAGTTATGTTCATTTATAAACTTTTGCAACAAAACAACATCTTTTGTTTCAAGTCTATTATTTAATGAATCTGCTTGTTTTTGATATTTTTTTCCGCTTTGAATATAATCTGCCAAAATACCAATCGATAAAGCATAATTTTCAGAACGATTCCACTGCATAATGTTATCGAAATTGTTTAAAACAAGGTAAATTTTTCCTTTTTTTCCTTCAGGAGCGATTAAACTGGCCGATATGTTATTTGCATATTGCAAATTTTTATTATTTGCTCTTCTTACACCCAGTTTTTTCCATTCAGAAATCTTTTTCATTTTCTTATATCCGGTTTGAGAAAAATCAAAGCTCCAAGGAACAATAACCTCTTCTCCCCATTTTGCATTTTTATCCCAACCTATATTTGAGAGATAATTTGCGGCAGATGCGGCGGCATCATCAAAACTTCCCCAAATATCAATTTTTCCGTCTTTATTATAATCTACGGCATAACGATTGTATGTGGATGGCATAAACTGAAAATTTCCCATAGCTCCGGCCCAAGAGCTTTCCATCTTTTCAATATCTATGTTTTGTTTATCTGCAATCAAGAGTGCATTATATAACTCTTGTTTAAAAAACTTGGGACGGCGGTTATCATAGCTTAATACGGTTAGAGTTTCAAAAACATTATACCCACCGAAATTTTGACCAAAATTGGTTTCCACGGCCCAAAATGCAACAATATATTGAGGTTGAACGCCATATTGCTTTGATATTTTTCTTAACTTAGGATAATATTCTTTATATTTTTCTTGAGCTGTTTTTACGCGTTGTGGATTAACCACGCGATTAATATATTCAGATGTTGTTAAAACAAATTCATTTTGCTTACGGTCTATTTTAACAATCTTTTGTGTGGAAGGATAATAATTTTTGGCATAAACTTTATCTAAAGTTTTATTAGAAATTCCTTTTTCATGCATTTCCTTTTTTAATTGGTTGAGCCAAGAATCATAATCTTGTTGACTTGTTCCGGCGAATGTATTGGTGCAAGACATTAAACCCAAACTAACCAACATGGAAAAGCAAAAAAGTTTTTGTGAAAATTTCATATCATCCCTCAATTTTATTATGAAAATAAATATAATAAGAGATTGCTTTAGAAAAGATTAATCAGCTTTATAAAAAAAATTTTAAAATTATAAAAAAAATACTTGACCTTTTTTATAATTTTGATTAAAAGCTATTTCAGACAACATGCTGCTGGAGAGGTGGCAGAGTGGTTTAATGCAGCGGTCTTGAAAACCGTCGTGGGGGCGACCCCACCCAGAGTTCGAATCTCTGCCTCTCCGCCATTTAAGTAAAACGACCTTTTTTAGGTCGTTTTTTTGTTTGAAGATACGTACAGAGATTTGAACTCTGGAGAAAGAGTTTGAACCGTAGCTTTTAGGCAGACGAAAGTATGCCGATGGACCTGTCCAAAAAGCAAGGTCGACGTTAAGAAAATTTTGCAATTGCAAAATTTTTAGTCCATCTCTGCCTCTCCGCCATTTAAGTAAAAACGACCTTTTTAAGGTCTTTTTTTTTTGCATCTAATTAACCATCTATTTATTCTTATTAGTATAGAAATAATTATTATTTTGTGTTATAGTAAATGAAATAGTATTACTTTTGATGGTTTGGATATGGAAAAATATAGCGTTAATGATATTTTGGATGGCTTTACAGATGCTTTTCCTTTAGATGGTGAAACAGGACAAGCTTTCAGCAAATATATGCAAAATATATATGGAAAGCTTTCAAAGGGTATTCCTGATCTTGAAAAATTAAATTGTACTTTTGTTCTGGTAAATGATAATACCGCAAATGCTACCTCGCATAGTATGGCTGAAACTCCATTGTTTTTCTTTAATACAGGATTGTTAAAAAATATTAATGAAGACCAATTGGCGCTTATTTTATCCCATGAGCTTTCTCACTACTTATCTTTTGATTCCGATCCGAGTTTGGAAATCGGAAGCGGAAAAAAACATGAAGAACAGTCTGCGGATTTGAATGCTTTGAAACTTGTAAAAAATGCCGGATACAATGTGGATGAAGCGATTAAGTTCTTTATTGCTGCAAGAAAAGAATACGATTTTGATTTTATTGCTCAAGACGAACATCCAATGTCTTTTAACCGAGAAGTGTATTTGAAATTTAATAATGCCCTTTCTAATTTTAATGATGATTTTGACGCTGTTACAAAAATTTCTGAAATTCCTGATGAAATTAAAAATTTGTCGTCTCCCGAACAAAATTATGATAAATATACCGAAAAATACGGACAAGAAGATTTTAAGGCATTATCTCCGCAAGAAAAACTCAAAGTTATTGAAAATGATGCTACCACAAGCTTAAGACGTCCTTCTGCAGAAGTTCCATTAGGAATGAGAACAGAGTTAAAAAATGTATTGTCTGAATTATCCAGTGAAGAATTAAATCAATATGCAGCGCAAAGTTTTGCTTCCATAATTGGTAATAATTCTAGAATTTCACCATTAAATGCTTATCAAAAATTAATCTTTCCAGAACTGGCCCAAAGCCCTAATTTTGAAGGTCTTGACTTTAATTTGGTTAAAGAACAAGTCGGTGATAATTATAGTAAGTTAGAAAAAATTGACCGCATACAGAATATTAATAATGCAACGCAAGATGCTTTGTTAAATCCGAATGATTCTGAAAAGATGGAGAATTTGTCAAAAGCCTGTTCTCAAGATATTCCTCAAGAAACAAATGCGGCTCTTCTCCTTAACAAAAAAATCGGAAACTTACAGCCAGATCCCTCTTCTATCATAGGTAAAGAATTGCCTTATGAATGTTTGGTGCAATCTTCAAAAGACCATCCTTATATTGCAGATTTTTTACAAGAAGTACTTAATGTTCATGACTTAAGATTGCCGGATTTTTCTTCAATGGGGGCATCTAACTATTATTTGGTTGGCGAGGATGGAAAAGTATCGGCAACATATGAGCTTGGGGATGAAAAACATTACCAAAATGCTTATCTTCGTTCGGAATATGCTAAAATTTCAGAGGCTTCTAATAATTTCTATATGGGAAAATCAGAAGCAATTTCAGCTCAAGTTGAAGCTTTGACCTCAAATAATCATCTTAGCCAAATGCCCGTTCAGCAAGGACTTAAAGAGATTAATGATCTTTTTAGCAATTCTCCTTCTATGGGCATTGCTCCCGAAGTTGTTCAACATGCTCAAAATAGCTCTATCTTAGATTCTCAACTTACCTCTCCTGAGAATCTTCAAAAAAATATGTCTTATGTTATATCTGACAATGTGTTAGCTCAAACAAGTACGCATGCTTTTGGAAGCGAATTTTGGCAAGAATATGCACAATTTGCACGTAATGCTGTTAATTCAGGAACACTCAGCGATGAAGATAAATTATCTTTGAGCCAGAATATTCAAAGGGCTCACTCTGCTTTATTAAAAGATAAAAATGCTGATTTTACCATAATTCATGATTTGGCTGTTAATGACCTTCAAGATGTTCTTGGAAAAGACGCCTTATTAAATATGGAAAAAGAAACATATTCTTCAACAGATATTTTTGCTCTTTACTCTGCAAATGACAGATTTGATCTTATTGAAAAAGATATTCCTCATTTGCGTGAACTTAATGGCATGGAAGCGCCGCAAAGCCTAAATGATCTTAATGAGTTTTATAATGATTCATTCTATCATAATACGGATTGTACAGAAATCGACAGTGCCGCTCCTTTAGCTGAATTTTATTGCTTTTGTAAAGATAAAAACGATATTACTATCGCGGATCTTAATCAATATGATAAAATGTTTAAACGTACACAAAGCAACGGTTATGACCTTTTGGCCGCATCTATGGAAAAAAGTATAGACTTGTCTGCTTTATCCCAGCATCCGGTTGAAGATAAAATCGGCTATTATGACAAATTAATGCAATATAATTTATTGGTTCCTAATTCTGAGAGAGAACAACAGTTTTTTAAAGATATAATGCATGATATTTCTCAGACAGAAGATAAAGACGCACAAATTAAAAATTTGTCAACAATGCTTTCACCTGCATATAATTTAAGTTCTCCAAAAGCAATTGCTGAGATAACTTCAAATCTAAGTGATACGTTGGTTGAAAAATTTGGTATAGATGATAATTCTGAAACTTATGCTCAAAATGTCAGTCAATATTTTAAAGAACATCAATTATCTCCAGAGGGCTTAGGTAATAATAATTACAGAGCGTTATATAACAATTTTGCAGAAAAATCTGAAGCGCAACTGGCAACACTCAGCTCATTAGAGCCTTATTGTTGTATTTCTCATGATAAGAACAATGAAGCAACTTATATTAAACAAGAATCTTTTTTCAAAATTATGGATGATAATCCTCAAATGAGTGATGACATGGTGTTTGGTTTCTTAAATGAACCTTACTCAGCAGAACAAAAACAAAAATTTGAAAAGTCTTTTATTGCGGCAAGTTGTGTTACCAGTACTAAGTATAATGATTTAGAAGAAATACACGATACCTTTTCTAATCTGTCACTTAAGCAAAAATCTGCTTTTATGATGCGTTATTATATGGGGCAAGAACAAACAGCTTCATCTGCAACCAATAAAACTATTGACGCTTTAATTCCTCAAAATTCTCCAGATAAAGAAAAAGCTAAAGAACTTATTTCTCAATGTTTGCAAAATGTGCCTGAAAATATGCAGATGCATGCGATTTCTGTAATTGCCGCAGGTGCTATTTCTCATCATCCTGAAAATAATAATCCAAATGAAAAAGGATTAGAAAAGCTTGGCGCAGGTCTAAAAAGATATATGGAAATGAAAGGTCCGGTAGAAACAGAGATGTTTAAGTCTTTGCTCCCTCAATTAGATATGCCGCAAAGTTTACAAAAGGGTTATGATACACCTAATAAAAAAATGAAACGGTCTCAAGCTGTTTTGTTAGCTGGACAGGTTTTGCCTAAGGAAAAACTGGCTGAAATAGGTAGAATTAAAGATGTTCAGAGTTCGGATAGCTTAAAAGTCGGATTAAATGTGGTCTATAAAGATGGTAAAAATGAAACACTATTTATTCCTCAACAAAATATTGTTTCTAAAGTTAATAATGGATTGGAATATATGGATCATATTGTTTCGGGTTTTGGAAAAGAACAAGAAATGCAATCTAAAAAATTAGAACTCTATAACTCTATTGATTCTTATTTGCAAGATTGCTCCAGACAAGGTTTTCAACAACGCCGACAAGATTATTTAATGACATCCATCGGAAAAATTCCTATGCAAGAAAAAACAACTGATATTTCTTCTGAAAAGACCAAGTTAGCTCGTCATATTTGTATGCTTAGAGGTGTTTCTATCGGTAAAAAGAATACAAATAACTATGACTCTGAAAATGTTAAAGACTTTACTAAAAAACAAGAAATACAGTATGTGGCTCCGGTAAATACACCATCTCCCAAACAAACTTCAAATATAACGGATTTTATGATTGCTCGGAAAAGATTTAATCATACACATTAAAAAAGAGGATGTTTTTCATCCTCTTTTTTTTGAGCAAAGGCTTTAACTTTATACATTAATTAAAAGCTGTATCTAACACCGGCTGTTAAGTCTACAATGTTATCGATACCGTCAATATCAACATCAGCATAACGAACCATTACACGTCCAGCCATGTTTTCTGTGAAGTTGTATTGAGCGCCGGCGCCAAGTCTCCAGCCCCAACCATCATCAGTTGCTTTAATACCGGCTGTTTTAACTTCAGCATCATAATAACCTAAACCTAATGAACCCAACAATTCTACTTTTTCATCGCAACCCAAAGGCATATAACCAATCATATCTACGCCATAAGCATGATATTTGTCTTTAATTTCGCCTAATGGCGTTGCTTTTTTTCCTTCTTCGGTTTGTTGATAAAATGCTTCGAGGCCAAGATTTTTGTGCATTCTTACACCTGCAGAAACAGCCATAGCATGCAAATCTTCATCAACATAATCTTCATTGATATCAGCCATGGAATATACATAATCTAAACCAACGTAAGGTTTCATTTCCATATCCATAGCGTTTGCATTAAAACTTATAATAGAAGCCACACCGGCTAATAATAAATATTTTTTCATTATATAAACTCCTGTAATTATTATCTTTTTAAAAGACAATTGTATCTTAGCTTATAATATCTGGTTGTCAATACAAAAATATAAATATTTTTAGTTGCACAATCTATTATTGCGTTAATTACATTTTTTTATATAAACACCAATTTTGAAAAAAACATCCCCTTATAAAAAATTTTTAGAAATGGTGTAAGCAATCATATGCTAAACCTAAGCCCACTGAAGAAAGTTTGTCTTCATCTGATAATTCGGCGTTTTCAAATATGTGACAAAGTTGTTGTTTTACATACGGAATTTCAGTTGAACCGCCGGTTAATATAATTAAGTCAATGTCTTTTGCTTGAACATTAGCTTGCTTTAAGCATTCTGCTACGGAATCTTTTATTTTTGAAACATCTTTTCCGATGGATAGATTAAACGAATCTTGCATACAAGAGATTTCAGGTTTATCTGATAAAAACTCTAAAGAACATATTATATTATGGTTATTACTCAAGCTAATTTTTGTATCTTCTACTTTTTTGAGCAATTCATGTCCCTTTTGTTTTTCATATAATTCTAATAGTCTTTGATACAATTCAGGTATATGAGCCTCATTTAATACCTCGTTGATGATTTTAATATTTTTATAATTATAACAAGAGTTTACCTTGCTCCATTCTGCAATATCAAAATATTGAGAACTTGGAACAGGAAGGTTTTTCTTGCCATAGGTCGTATTA